>CAMZKK010000021.1 GCA_947311175.1 uncultured Planctomycetota bacterium
TCAAAACAGAATTAAAAAAAAGAAAACAGCAACAAGGAATTATGTCGTTTGACGACCTTATCAACAACCTACACGAAGCATTAGACAGCCAAGAAAACACAAATTTAAAAAATTTAATCTCAAAAAAATACGAATTAGCCCTTGTCGATGAATTTCAAGATACTGATAAAACTCAATATGAAATATTTAAAACTATTTTTACCACCGATGGTAAACATGGATTATATATGATTGGCGACCCGAAACAATCAATCTATAAATTTAGAAATGCCGACATCTTCAGTTATCTTACGGCAAAAACCAATGCGGATTCGTTATTTACCATAAATACAAACTACCGTTCAGAGCCAAATTTAGTAAATGCAATAAATGAACTATTTTCTCTTAGAGGAAATGCAACATTTGCCTTTCCTGCCACTGATGGCAGAGAAGGCATTACTCACCGAGATATCACCTCGAATTCCCTTAAGCCACAATTAAAAATAGATTCTAACAATATCCCCAAGAATCCATTAAACTTTTTGAAAATCAAAGAAAGTGGAAATGACACTGAGAGAAACTGTTGTTACGGCATGGCAAGTGAAATCATTCGCTTAATTAAACACTCCAAACTAATAAATGTAAATAAAAAGACAAGAAATCTATTGATGAGTGATATTGCAATCCTTGTCAATACCAACAAACAAGCAAACTTAGTCAAAGATATATTTTCCAAATGCAAGATACCTGCGGTAATTCAATCAACCAACAAAATATTTGAATCACAAGAATCAATTGAGCTATGTTGGTGGATAGAAGCCATAATCAAACATCGAGTAACAAATATCAAAAAAGTATTTATCTCCAAGCTGTTAAATTACACAGCAACGGAAATCAATAATTTTCCTGAGGACAAACTTCTTTCTTTTGTTGAAGAATTTTCACAAATAAACAAAAACTGGCACATTAATGGTTTTTTAAATTCATTTCTGAAATTTTTAGACAATCACGAAATAAGACAAAATATTTTATCAAATACCAATGGTGAAAGAATTATTACAAACTACTTACACCTCGCAGAAATTATTCATAATGAAGAAGTAAAGCATGGCAGAAATATTGAATCAATCTTGATATATCTAAAAAGAAAAATTTATGAGAACAAAGACAGCGATGAATCATACCAGCGTTTAGAGTCGGATAGCAGTTCGGTAAAAATAATGACTGTTCATAAATCAAAGGGATTGGAATTTCCAATAGTTTTCTGTCCTTTTCTCTGGAATGACTCGACAAGAAAAGGAGAAAAAAAACAAAAAATATTCTCGTTTAAAAAATTGATTGATAATGAATACCGACAAATGGTTGATCTTATGCTTAATAAATCAATTACTGAAAAAAACAGAAAATTAGCTAGGCATGAAGTTCTTGCCGAAAAGATTAGACTCCTATATGTGGCAACAACCAGGGCTATCAATCGCTGCTATATTACAGTTATCGAAAATGATAAATTCAGATTTACCGCTCTTGAGTATTTATTTACAAATATCCAAATCGATGAATTTGTATCATTAAGTGAAAAAAATGCTGAGATAGGATTTAACCCAATAGAATGTATTACAGAAATAGCAAGCTCTTCACACTATATGGATATCATAGAGATTACTCCTAAGCCAACTACTATTCAGTACCAAGCAAAATTATCAAAACCACAAAGATTAGAATGCAAAATTGCCAAAAACTACTATCCGCAAGAATGGCAAGTTGGTAGTTTTTCAGGAATAACCAAAAATTTAAGCTATCACGGAGAATACTTCAATCCGGGTACTGGCACATTTTCCTTACCCAAAGGTAAACGCTTCGGTACAGCTATTCATAAAATTTTTGAAAATTATTTTTCGGTAGGGAAAGAGACATTCGATAATGACGAAAAAATGTTTTTGGAAACACCGCTAAATGTAGAAAGTTTCTTTATCATAAAAAATCAAAAGAAAAGAGATGAACGATTTGCCATTGTCAAAACAATGGTCAATAACGTAGTTAACTATCCTCTAATAGCAGAAGACGATAAATTTAAACTAGAGGACATTGAAGAAAAAAATGCAAAACCTGAATTTTCGTTCCTTTATAAAATAAACAATATCTCAGCATCAATATTAAAAGATATTTTTTCTAAATTTGATATGGAATATTTTTCAGAAAAAATCGGAAAACTGAAATTTGAATTTCAAAAAGGATATATGACGGGAGAAATAGATTTATTATTTAGACACAATCATCGCTACTATATTGTTGATTGGAAAAGTAATTATCTGGGAGATAAGTTTGAAGCATATTCTCCAAAATGCCTAAAGGTAAATATGGTTGAGCATTGCTATATCTTACAATATTATATCTATACGCTTGCAACCCACCTATTCCTAAAATCAAAGTTAGAAAATTATAGCTATGAAAAGCATTTTGGAGGAATCTTTTATATCTATGTAAGAGGAGTTGATACAGACCAAAATGGAGTTTTTTACGACAAGCCATCTGTTAAAATAATAGAAGATTTAGAGAAATATCTGGTAAGGGGAAATGATGGATAAGATGATCGCTTGCAAAGAGTTGCTACTGAAACACAATATCTTAAATATAATCGACATCCATTTCGCAAATCATATCTGCGCTCTTCAAGATAACGACAAGGGAAATGAGGAATTATGGCTACTTGCTGCAACCTCAAGTTATTATTCCGCTCAAGGAAATTCTGCATTAAATATCGATACTATAAAAGACAAAAAACTTTTAGAAATTTTTAATATTGAGAATAATAATGATATTCAAGAATTAAAAGATAAAACATTTCCCAAGATAGCCACAAACTCCTTATTAAAAAATTACAAAGTAATTGGCAAACCTAATGAATTAAAATATATCATATTTGATACTAAATTATTCTATCTAAATAAATTTTACAACTATGAGGTTGTCGTTGCCGATTTCATCAAGAAAAGATTGAAAATTGAAAACAACAATTCGAGGTTAAATACAGAAATAAATAAATTATTTCCAGAAAATATTATTAAAGAAACGGGTGAAATTAATTATCAAAAAGTTTCCGCAATCATGGCTCTATATCTTCCATTCTCGATAATATCCGGTGGACCGGGAACAGGAAAAACAACAACTGTTGGTAAAATTTTAAGCTTATACCTAACTTTAAATCCAAACTTAAACATCACATTGATAGCACCAACCGGAAAAGCTGTAGATAGACTTAATGAATCCATTAGAATTTTCAAAGCAAAACATACCGAGAATATCGACAATACAATACTTCAAAAAATCCCTGAAAATGCCCAAACTATTCATCGATTCCTCGGTATAAATTCACGCATCTCTCGATATGATAAATACCATAAATCATCAACCGAATTATTGGTCATTGATGAATCCTCAATGGTATCACTAACGATGTTTGCAAAAACATTTGAGGCTTTATCAGATAAATGTAGAGTTATTCTCTTAGGAGATAAAGATCAATTAATGTCGGTGGAAATCGGGACAGTATTAAAAGACCTTACCAATACCGAAACCATAAATTCATTTTCTAATGAATTTGTCACACTTGTAAATAAAATCACAAACAATAAAATCATGCTTAATAAAGCAAAAACACCGGCACCTCTTGAAAATTCAGTTGTTCAGCTTGAACATAGCTACCGTTTCAAAACCAATAGTGGGATTGATACCCTAAGTAAGGAAATTAACAAAAAAAAACAATTCTCTTACTCAAAAGAAATTAGATTTTATTTTTGAAAAATATGATGACATAAAACTCCTTCCAATCAATCTTGA
>CAMZKK010000022.1 GCA_947311175.1 uncultured Planctomycetota bacterium
ATGAGCCCGACGAGCTACCATACTGCTCCACCCCGCGATGTCTGTTCTTTCTTAAATCACATTTTGATTTATGACTTAAGAGTTTAACAGTCTACCGTGCTCTTTGCGATTGTCAAGAAGCTTATTAAATCTTTTTAATAACCAAATACTTGACCTCTAATTATTTGTCAGGTAATATATGGTTAAACAATTATGTAATGGAGGTTACCTGAATATGAGAATTTTAACAAGAGGTGATGTTGATGGACTAGCAAGCTCAGTTTTGCTTACCGTAGTTGAAAAGATAAAGGAAATTAGATTCGCCCACCCTAAAGATGTACAAGACGGCATGGTTGATGCAGATGAAGAAGACATCGTGGTAAATCTACCTTATGTGCCAGGATGTGGATTGTGGTTTGACCACCACATTTCAGAAGATAAAAAATTAGATGACATTGGACAATTCAAAGGTAGCTTCAAAATGGCACCAAGTGCAGCAAGGGTTATCTATGATTACTATCAAGACGAACGTCTTGACGCATTTAAGGATATGCTTGAGGCAACCGACCGCCTTGATAGTGCACAACTTACAATGCAAGATGTAACAAGCCCTGCCGGTTGGATTCTACTAGGACTCACGCTAGACCCTCGTTCTGGGCTCGGACCTGAGTTTAGAAAATACTTCCGCTGGTTGGTTGAATACATAAAAGAATTGCCTCTTGAAAAGGTATTGGTTCACCCCGAGGTAAAAAAACGTTGCGACAGAGTTCTTGAAGACCAAGAACTCTTTAACAACATTTTAAAAGAAAGCACAACCGTTGATGACGGAGTGATTATTACAGATTTTCGTGGCAAAAAAGACATCCCGGTAGGAAACCGTTTTCTGGTTTATGCAATGTTTCCGGAAGCACATGTTGAGATTAGACTATTTGATGGACATAAAGGAGCAACTGTCATTGCCGCAGGAAAAAGTATCTTCAACCGAAGTGGCGAAGTTAGCTGTGGTGAACTTCTTGCCAAGTATGGTGGTGGTGGTCATGCCGGAGCCGGCACATGCCAACTTCGTGGTGATGATGTAGCAGAGAAAATTCAAGAAATAATCAATACCTTTAAAGAAAATCAAATTAAATCCTAAATAATAAAAGATGAACAAAAATAAGCAAAGCCAACTAACAATTACTAAAAGGCTAAAACTAAATTACATTTCTCCGATTTTTAATTTATTTTTACCTTGCTAAATTTTTGATTTTGAATAGGATGCCAAACATTCAGTTGTTCCATCTGCTGAATTATGTTTTTTAATAAATTACCTTTCTTTAGTAACGGAAGACGGTGAAAATCCGTCGCAGTCGCGCTACTGTAACTGATGTAATATCAGAAGCCAGGAGACGACTAAGGCAAAGGTCTTAATCCATACCTCGCGAAAAGGTAGTTGATTAAAACGAATATTTTTTTGTTTTAAAAACGACCCTTAGGTAAGGGTCGTTTTTTTATTGCATAAGACAAACCATAAGACCTTTGCACTTAATTATGATTTTTATGATTATAGCCATGCTATATGTTTTGTTTTTATGTTATAAGGAGAAATTATGAATTTTAAGAAATGGAAAAAATATTTAAAGATGACAATGGCTGCGACGTTATTGTCAATGGGAGTAAATACTCAACTTAGTGCCGATGACACCGAGTTAAAAGACACTCAAAATCTGAAAACAATTGTGGTAACAGCATCAAAGGCACCAATGGCATTAGAAGAAAGTGCAAGTGAGATTACCATTATTGATGCTGATGAAATTGCAAACAAACAATATACAACAATTGCCGATGCTTTGAGAACTGTTCCAGGGCTTGATGTTAGAGCAACCGGTGGTTACGGTTCAAATACCACTATTAGAATGCGTGGACTTCACCAACAATATACCTTGGTTTTGATAGATGGCGTAAAGGTGATGGATTCTACCGGCACAAATAGATCGGCTAATATTGCCCTAATGTCAACCGATAATGTTGAGCGAATTGAGGTTGTTCGTGGTAACCAAAATATTTTATATGGCTCATCGGCAATTGGTGGAGTGGTAAATATTATTACCAAAAAGGCGAAGAAAAATAAAAAACTTTCAGGCAGTATTTTTTCAGAATATGGCTCACACAACACACTTCGGTATGGTGGCTCATTTAGCACTGCCACGAAAAAAGTTGACTTAAATGTCTCGGTGGCAAGAGAAACTTCAGACAACATCTCCGCTGCTGATGAAAATGTCGATGGAGTTGATGAAAATGATGCATATAGAAATACCTCATACAGTAGCAAAATTGGAATTGCGGCGACTGAAAACATTAATATTGATTTAACTGCAAGATACAATTCGGGGTTTTATGAATTTGACCAAGGGGCAGGAACAGATGACGCCCTAGGCGAAAAGGGGGTTGAACAAGATGAGTTTTTTGGTAGAGGACAAATTTCATTAAACTTATTTGATGGCAAATGGAAACAAATTGCCGGCGTGAATTACACCTCAATTGATCGCGAATATTTTGGTTCATGGAGGCATCTTTATGAAAATGAAATCATTGTTATTGATTACAAAAACATCATAGAGCTGCATGAAACAAACACCCTTACTTTTGGTGCGGAGACACAAGAAGAAATCATCAGAAGTGGTGATATAGGAAGCGATAAACCCAAAAATACTGTCAGAGCAAATTCTTATTTTATCGAGGACCAATTAAGATTTTGGGACAAATGGTTTACAACAGTTGGCCTTAGAGTTAACGACCATGATGTATATCATCAACATACAACTTGGAAGGCAGCAACTTCATATAAGATTGAAAAAACCAGCACTACCTTAAAGGCATCTTATGCAACTGGATTCTATGCCCCGACACTTTATAATCTTTTTGATTCAAGTTCAGGGAACCTTGGACTTGAACCAGAGCGTAGCAGAAGTTGGGAGATTGGCTTTTCTCAACCGATTTGGAAGGACAAGCTAAATCTTGAGGCAATGTTTTTTAAAAATAATATAAAAAACAAAATAGAGTATGTAGGAACTTGGCCAACAGCAAAATATGAAAATGTTGCCAAAATAGAATCTAAGGGTTTAGAAGTCACACTATCTTCTAAGCTAACTAAAAAATTAGATGCAACCGCAACCTACACTTACACTAAGGCAAGCAAACGTGAGCCGACAAGAGATATCGCGTTTCAACCACGCAACAGAGGTAGTTTAAATATCAATTATTCCATTCTCCCTAATCTGTCAGCCTATACCGACATAACCTACACCGGCTCATGCTACAATGGTAGTAGTAGTGCTTGGGCGTGGCATGGTAATGATACCAGATTTGAACAACATACATTAATGGATATAGGTATCAATTGGGATATCAATAAAACCTTTAGATTATATGGTAACTGCAAAAATATAACCGATAGAGAATATCAAGAGCAAGCAGGTTATGGAACATTTGGCAGGACATTTACAATTGGAGCGAGAGCAACATTTTAAATCTAAAAATTTATAATCCGCAAATGCGGTCTGCATTCTATCATTCTTGTTTTATTTCAGTCGTGCTTCACATTACGCTTGTGGGCACGACTGCTTTGTATTTAAGAAACAATTATTTCGACTACAAAATAAATATGAAAAAAGGAGATTCGGCAACACTATATACCTTTGTGCCTGTAGCTGAAAGTATATACCAGCAAAAAGAAAATATTGAAAATGATTTAGATGCAAAAAAGTTTACTGCCTTACTGGATAAAACGCTTGCCGAAGAACAAGCAAGGTTATTTAAAGAACCAAAACATAAAGAAATTGAAAACGTTGTCCATCCTGAATTATTGCCTGTACAATATTTAACAGCAAGTATTGAGGAATCCCAAAATGAAGAATTTACACTTTGCAAAAAACTTACAAGCAGAAGAAACCGAGAACCAAAAAATAACACAAAAAGAAAGAAAGTTTTCAAAACATACAGTAAAAAAAATATGCCAACCTCTAAGGCAAGCGATTTAAAGCAAAAAGGAATAAAGACCACCGCAGTTGCAATTGGCAAAATAAATCCCAAATATCCTCGTCTTTCACGAATAAATAACGAAGAGGGTATTGTAATTATTGAGGCAATCATAGATACAACCGGACACTGCAAAAAAGTTAAAGTAATCAAAAGTAGCAATTACAATAGACTTGACAAAGCAGCCGTTAAAGAGATTATGAAAGCAAGATTTATTCCGGCAAGAAAAGGCAGGAACAGGGTATTCAGTAAGCTTAAACTTGCTATCAAATTTAAGCTCAGTTGAATCATCAAACAAAGAAAATTAAATTATGAAAAAATCGAAATCCTTAATTATCATTTCTGTTATCTGTTTAATAATTGTTGTGGTTGCAGTTATTAACGGTGTTAAAACAAAAACACCCACATACCGCAATGAAGCCCCGCAAAAGATTGTTTCGTTATCGCCAAGTATCACAGAAGTGGTTTTTGCCATTGGTGCAGGCAAAAAGGTTGTCGGGGTTACCGCCTTTGACAAGTATCCTAAGGAGGTTGAATCACTACCAAGGGTTGGCGGTTTTCTTGACCCTGATTTTGAAAAAATTATCACCCTCTCCCCCCAACTTATCATAACTCGAACCGACAATATTCAGGCAAACAACAAATTGAAAAGATTAGGTTTTAAACTGCTTGCGGTTGAACATACCAGCATTGAAGGGATATTAAATTCAATATCTGAAATTGGCACAGCAACCGGATGTACTCAAAAAGCGAAAATGCTTAGACTGAAAATAGAAAGACTTATCCATGCAAACAAAACCAAAACAACCTTGACAAAAAAACCAAAAATAATGTTGTGCATTAGTCGCAATTTTGGAAGTGGCTCTATCAAAGATGTATATGTGGCAGGCAACGATAAGCTCTATGATAAAATCATAAATTTTGCCGGAGGAATTAATGCTTGCCATAATGTTGGCAATAAATACCCAAAATTATCTGCAGAAAATATCGAACAAATAAACCCTGATATCATTATTGAACTTGTGCCTAAAATAAGAGGCAAAAAGGTAACATCCGAATCTATTAGAAAAGAATGGCATAAATTAAAATTTATAAAAGCGGTCGAAAAAAATAACATTTATGTAATCACCAAAGACTATGCTGTTTTACCGGGTCCGAGAATTTTTGGCTTAATCACTGATTTCGAGCAAATCATCAATGAAAGTAAAAAATGAAACAAGCATTGGACGTATCTAACCTTAACCTTTCTGCCGGCAAAAAAGACATTTTGAAAAATGTGTCATTTTCCGTCAAAGAGAATGAATTTGTTTGCCTTGTCGGCCCTAACGGAGCAGGTAAAAGTTCATTATTAAAAAGCATTGTTAGAATAATGCCTTCGGATAGTGGAGTGATTAAGTCTGAAAATATTAAATTATTAGAAATCAAACAAAAGAAACTGGCTTCATTAGTGGCATATGTTCCGCAAAATTTAAAAAAAGTTCCACCTTTTTCTGTTTATGAATTTGTGGCAATGAGTAGATTCCCATACAAAAACTTCAACCATTCCCTCACAAAAAAAGATTTGACAATTATTAATAATTCCATCAAAGATGTTGATTTAGAAGAGTTTAAATCCTCAATCCTCACCACTCTTAGTGGTGGTGAACTTCAACGAGTAATGATTGCGGCAGCAATAGCCCAACAAACAAAAATTTTACTATTAGATGAACCATTTGCCTCTCAAGATCCACATCATCAAGAAGAAATATATTCCCTGCTCTTTTCATTAAAGAACAAATTATCAATCTCGGTTTTATGTGTTTGTCACGATTTAAACATTGCAACTAGACTTTCTGATAGAATAATTGCCATCAAAGCTGGAGAAATAATTTTTGATGGAATCCCTAAATCTTTTATTGAAGAAAATATTATGCAAAAACTATATGAGACTGAATTTATAAAAATCAATGCCGACAAAAACAAATTACCGTTTCTTTTCACCAAAGGTATCGCTCGTGAATAAATTGCTTTGGCTTGGAATAATTATTTTTGCAATTATGTCATGGATGACTGACTCCCTCTTGCCATTAAGTGGAATCTCATTTGATGGCGTTTTTGATTTTGAAAAAGTCACGCCTGCCGGACATATTTTTTGGGATTTAAGATTGCCACGTTCATCACTTGCCTTTTTGACAGGGGCAGTGCTTTCACTTTGTGGAATGGTTTTCCAGTCCATATTTCGCAATAATTTGGCAACGCCATTTACGCTTGGGGTTGCTAGCGGAGCTTCTTTAGGGGCAGCATTATATATTGTTTTTGGGTTGCCAATTATAATTTCAGCCAATCTCGGCATTGGGTTTGCAGCATTTTTGGGTGCAATATCCATTACCGCATTGGTTAACTTTCTTGGAAGCAGGAGTAGATTATTTGACACCCACTCTCTTCTCCTTGCAGGGGTTGCCCTTAGCTTTATTATTTCAAGCATCATTATGGCAATTCAATACTCCAGCGAGATTCACGATAGCTATCAGATAATGCGCTGGACAATGGGCGGTCTTGATACCGTTGGCTTTGCCGACACTATTCAGGTTCTATTAGTATTTATCATTGGCAGTATCTTTATTCTTTTTCATACCGAAGAATTGAATATCCTAAGCATTGGCGATGAGCTTGCAATGAGTCGGGGATTAAATATTGGTAAATGTCGAAAAAAAATGTTTATCATCACATCAATAATGGTTGGCGGAACTGTTGCGATTACCGGTCCGATTGGATTTATCGGAATGGTTGTTCCTCATATTTGCCGATTAATCTTGGGCCCGAATCATAATAATCTCTTCCCCTCAACCATTTTGCTCGGTGGAGCAATTCTTACAATCTGCGATTGCATTGCCCACAATGTATTAAGCATATCTTTGCCGGTAGGAATCATTACTCCCCTACTCGGCGGTCCCTTTTTTCTGTGGCTATTATTCAAAAACAACAAATAAAAAAGGCTGATGACAATGCATCAGCCTTTAGCTGTGTTGGAGCAACTTGCAGGGGAACAAACCGCTCCGGAGGAGAATGGTGAGGAATTGAGTTAGATAGGGAATAAAATCATCTCTATCCTCACTCTTTTATGTCGCAAATAGTAAATACCCCCTCATAAAAATATTATTTTATTTAATAAAAACAACATTTTAAATCAAACTACTCCGTAACCATATTGTTTAATTGATGCTTATGACTAAAAAAAATCTTGCCTTACATGGGAATTATATTACCATTCTATTGTTCAGCATGTAAGATTTCCTAACGTGCCAAATGCTTTTATCCTAAATTCAACAGTTGATGCGGAATTTGGATTTATATTCATACTGGAAACAAAATGGTTGAAAATATAGTAAAATTGTTCAAAACTATTGATTATCAATTTAATAACCTGAGTATTTTAGAACAGGCACTTAGACATTCATCTAGCGTTAATGACAAAATTTTATGCAATGAAAGATTGGAATTCTTAGGAGATAGTATTCTGGGACTATGTATAACCGAGCACCTTTATCAACTATTACCGAATAAAAGAGAGGGAGAGCTAACCGCAATCAAAAGCACGGTAGTTGCAAAAGAATCCTTAGCCTGCGTTGCACGAGACCTAAACTTAGATTGTTTTATTGAATTAGGAAAAGGGATGATAAACCGAAAAACAATTTCAGACGCTGTGCTTGCCGATGCATTTGAGGCATTGATTGCAGCGATTTATCTTGATTCAAATCTTTCTCAGGTGCGAGAATTTTTACTAAAGGTTTTAGCCGGTAAGATTGAACGAGAAATTTCAAATATTGGCGAGAAAAATTTTAAATCGCACCTACAAGAATATTTACAAAAAAACAAAAGGAAAATTCCTGCATATAAAGTAATTAATGAATCCGGTCCCGACCATGACAAGGTATTTATTGTTGGAGTATTTATTAATAATAAAGAGTATGAAAAAGGTGAAGGTAATACAAAAAAAGAAGCGGAACAACTTGCAGCCAAAAGAACACTGGCAAAAATCAAAAAAGACTATAACTATTTAAAATAATGAGATAATGAAATATGGTAAAAAAAACACGACTGGCAATTATTGGTTTTGGAAAAATGGGACATATTCACCTCAAAGCAATTACGGAGATAATGGGTGGAACATACGAGCCTTATTACAAAGGGGGTGTTGGGAAATATCTTGATAAGGTTGTCATTGACTCTATTGCTGATTTATCATTTTCTAAAAATAGTAAAAAGGATAATATATTTTATTTTTCAAATTATCAAGAAATGTTGGATAAACGAAAACTTGATGCCGTAATCATAGCCGCACCTACCATTAATCATTTTGAGATTGCAATGGCCTGTATCGAAAAGAAGATTAACCTTTTGATTGAAAAACCAGTCGGCTGCACTGTTGGCGAAATCAGAAAAATAAAAAACGCAAGTGAAGACAATGGACTATTTATCCTCCCCGGTCATGTCGAAAGGTATAATCCGGTAACCTTAGATGTCCTTGAATATCTAAAATACAAGGTATATGGCAAAACCAAACATTATGAATTTACGAGAACAAGTCGCAAACCGGCAAGGATTCCAGATTCAATCATTATTGATAAATTGGTTCATGACCTTGACCTTCTAATCTTCTTTTTTGGAAAACCTAAAATTTCCGATGTAAAATTTGTATATGACAAACACAAGAGAGTGGTTGAATGTGACCTTCAACTTGTACATAAAAATAAAGTGACGGGAAGAATTCTTTCCAGTTGGAAAATACCAAGCAAACAGCGAACTATCAAGATTGATGCAGAACGAGGATTTATCACTGCCGACTTTCTGAAAAAGAATCTGCACATTCAAAGATATAATGAATTTAGTAAATCGGTAACTGGCTACGCGAATAATCAAATCAAAGATCAAATTGCAGATTTCATTGCCGGAATATACAACCTTACAAATCCACTCGTTACCATTAATGATGCACTCAACTGCGGAATAATTGTTGATAAAATTGAAAATTTTTCTAAGGGAAGATAAAATGAAAAAATGCCCACACCGAGAAGAAAATTTTAAAAAATGCAATTGCACTAATGAGCCATGCCCAAGAAAAGGAATCTGTTGTGAATGTATAAAATACCATCGAGAAAACGGTGGTAAACCAGCTTGTATTAGATCCAAATTCAGCAATTAATGCGGAAATTAATTAAATTAAGTACAAGCCGCTCTTTAGAACAACGTTTGCTCTAATTCATTAGCAAACAAATCAACACTATATCTGAAAAGGAGAAATAGGTATGCTTAACGAAATAACAAATAATGATATTTTTTCAGCAATTGCAAATAATAAAAATCAAAAGAAACAATCACAACTTATTTCCGAATCAAATGTAATGAATTTTAATGAAGTATTAAATTCCACCCAAAAATCAATTTCCGAAATAACCAATGCTACCGAAATAAACACATTCAATAGCCTTTTAAATCTGCAAACCAATCATTCTGACACCAAGTCAATCCCCCAAATTGCAGAAGATCTTGCGGAAAACATTTCCTGGTTAGAAAATTCTTTTGGTAAATTTTTCAATATGATGGATATTGACAATAATGAGGAATTCTCATTTCAACTCAACGGTACCGGAGGAGTAAACGTCTCATCACAATCTTCAAAGCGAGCAAAGGTTGTCCAAATGCTACAAGACAATCAATCCATGACCAGTCACTATGCAATAGCTGCCGCACAGGCAAGCCTCATAAATGCCTACAACACTAATCTCGCATTCAAGGCTGAATTTGATAATGACCCGCGCAAGGCAATTATTGACAACATTGACTTGCTAAAAGACAAACTTCTCACAGGAAAGATGACATACAAAGACAGAAAACTCCAACCGGTATTTGAATAATTATAAATTCCAACTACGGAGTTAAAAAAGTGTCTCACCCAAATATTAATGACACACTTTTGACTCAAATTTTTGATTATATATTCAAATCACTATCCACAAATTGCAATACCAAAAAACCATACAATTCATAAGTGTATACAAAACAATAACTTACCCCCATTCATTATTTTTTCTTCTATTTAGTAAATACTGGCACAAACATTGCATTAGAACAAACATAAATCTAAATTGCTCAGATTTCTGTATAATTTAGATAAAATTACCCCTCCCCTGGCTCCTGAATTTTTCCGGCAATGTTGCTGGATCAGGAGCCGATTTTTAACTATTGAGGTTAAATTAAGGTTGAGTGGTTGACAAAAATAAAATTGTTTATTTAATTACTTTATTATTGGTTTATTTCAAAAAAAGGAGAGTAAAATGAAAAAGTTTGTATGTAGTGTTTGTGGTTATACTCACGAAGGTGATTCAGCACCAGAAAAATGTCCTCAATGCGGAGCAGCAGCTGAAAAATTTAATGAATCAACCGGTGGTGATTATGAATGGGCTGATCAACACACCATAGGTGTTGCTGGTCCTGATACAGATCCAGAAGTTCTACAAGGTCTTAAAGACAACTTTGCCGGCGAATGCACCGAAGTTGGAATGTATCTCGCAATGAGTCGTCAAGCAGACAGAGAAGGTTATCCTGAAGTTGCAGAAGCCTACAAGAGAATTGCGTATGAGGAAGCGGATCACGCATCTCGTTTTGCTGAACTTCTCGGAGAAGTGGTATTTGCCGATACCAAGAAAAACCTACAACTAAGAGCTGACGCAGAATGTGGAGCATGTAAAGGCAAGAAAGATATTGCAACAAAGGCCAAGCAATTAGGCTATGACGCAATTCACGACACCGTTCACGAAATGTGCAAAGATGAAGCACGTCACGGTTCTGTTTTTGCAGGATTACTAAAAAGATATTTTTAATTGATTACAAAAGAGCAAAGGCACAGAAAATATTATTTTCTGTGCCTTTTTTTATTATAAAAATCACTCTATATTTGTGTGATTAGCAAACATTTCTGAAGAAGTTATATTATTTATATTCATCAGCTCAACAACTATACTATCAAAAATGATTGACAATGATTGTTCAAAAAGTGTGCCCATTGGCTGAATTGAAGCATTAGTGTCAGACTTAAGCCAATCTGTTAATGAATAATGATTATCAACAGGAGCTGAAATCTTAATTGTCAAATCAGCAATACTGGAAATTGACGACTGCTCATTTCCGGTAAAGAGAATAATTTTGCAACCAATCGATTTAGCCTTTTTTGCCATCACGATTAGGCTCTCTGTTTTACCCGAACCTGAACCTAGTATCAACAAATCATCTTTCTTAATACTAGGGGTAGTTGTCTCTCCAATAACATATGAGTGTTTACCAAGGTGCATCAACCTCATGGCAAAGCCTCGAACAGCCAACCCGCTTCTTCCCTGACCTGCAGAAAATATTCTGCTTGAGCTATTGATTAAATCTACAGCATCAACAAAAGAATTTTCGTCAATGGCATTGAGACAGACCGTAATTTCATCTAAAATATCTTTGATTGTCATTTTATTTATTTGCATAATAACCATATTAATCAATAAAATAAGAAGCTGTCAACTTAAAACTCAAAATAAAGGATAATCATAAATGAAAAAATTTGTTCTTTTGTTTTTAATCTTTTCACTTGGAATTATTATTGGCATAAAAATAAATAATCAAAATATTAAACAAGCAAAGACGGTGGATAATGCTATTTCGACATCATCTAATTTCAAAATGGAAATCCCACGGAGTGGATTTGAAAAACCACGTGACGATTCCAAAGGATTTATTAAGTGGATTGAAAAGCGTCCGATAAGCAAGCCCATACTCGCATATCTTTTTACCGAAAAGAGAGAATCATTACAACCTATCTCTGGTTCGTTTATTGGAGATGACAAAGACAGAGATGCCCTAAGCTTAAAACCAAGAGGTAAAGTTTTTTTGACAGACAGAGGGGCGCTATTTATTGAGGGGGGAAGTTTATTCCCTGAAATTGCCGGCAATTCTTTATCTGTTGAAATTAAAGATTCAAACGCCTTTAGCATTGAAATTATATTAATGCCATTTAAGACAAAACGCACAAGCTCTGCCCAAATTATCGGCATATCTAAAGATAGCAATAAAAGAAATTTTTCTATTAGCGAATACGCCAATAATTACAATATAAAGATTAGGGTAGATAAAAACAAAAAACAAAAGAGCGAATTATCCACCGTCATCCCATTCAGAAAACAATGCATAACTCACATTGTCATCACCTTTGACAAAAACTCAGAATGTATATATATTAACGGAGTTAAAATTTATTCAGAGAAAACGACCGATACAAGTCTTGCAAACTGGCAATACAATTTCCCGGTAGTCATTGGCAATGACATCTCTAAAAAAATCGGATGGAGTGGAATTATTAGATTTGTTGCATTTTATAAAAAAACACTAACGGAACGAGAAGTAAAAACCGCATCCCAAAACCTTGTGCCGTCCGACCCGGGAATAGGATGTAATCCATTCATAATCGAGAAAGATTCACCAGGGTTATCTGCCCATAAACAAATAGAAATATTTTAACCGCAGTCATCTCATAGCCACAAGAAAACAATATATTGATATTTCTAATGTATAGTGGCAAAATCCAGCAAGGGTTAACCCTAATCTGTTAAAACCGGTATTGACTCTGCACTAACTGCTACCTCTCGACCAACACTATTTTCTACCTGTGCCTTTGCGCCCATCATCTCGGCATAAGAAATCATATATTCAAGATTCGCAAAGAAATAATCAATCTCGGCAGATAGATATTCATCAGATGTCTTTTTACCGGCATCAAGCATTTTTTTATCAACCTTAACAATTTCATTTTGAACATTAACCAAAGAACTATTTGCAAGACATAAATCGGCATCGGCATAATATTGGATTAAAGCCAAGTTTACTTGTGCCAAAATCCCGATTGAAAGCTTCATTCTTTGCTCTCTAATCAATTTTTGTTTTAAAGCTAATGAATGGAAATTGGCAATTTTTTGTGGAATCGACAATATATCGGTGCTGGCTTTAAGTCCAAGAGTGTACCAATTGTTTGCATATAAAAATGGATTATTGCTATAGTTGTGATTAACACTTACCGGTAAAGAAGGGAAAAAGCTGGCAATTGCGACACGAACATCATTGTGAGCAATTTTTTCATTATAGTCTTGTTGGAAGAGTTCAGGCCTTGAACACAAAGCTTCTTGTTCTAGTGAAGCTGCCTCCATTTTTTCAAGTTTAGTCAAAATTGGAATATCAACAGATGCCAATTTTATTTCCACCATTGGTGAAAGTCCCATACTAAGCTTTAAATTTGCCTTTAATTCTTCCCATGTATTACGATAGCCTTTAAGACGCATTTTTACTATGGTAAATTTTTTCTTTAACTTTAGTCCATCAATTCTTAAAATGCTCTTATCCTTTAACCCTTCGGTAATCGCATCTAATCTCGCATCAACATCTTTTAGTATTTTTTCTGCCTCAGTTGTTGCCTCACCCATGACAACACATTGCCAGTATTTTTTTGTTATATCTAAAACCAAATCCTGTTTGATTCTTTTTAAATTTTGCTTTGCAATTCTTTCTTTATCGCCAGCCTGAAGTGCCATAAAAAATGCAGAGCTAAATTCAACGACATCCCAAGAAGCACTTAAGCTTCCTCTTCTTGTACTAGTCTCAGAATCTCTTGAAGTGCTTAGAGTTTCTAAGCCTGTGTCCAAACTTATTGCATCACTACCAAGTGCATTACTTCTATGGGTTTTACCATACTCGCCAATCAAGGTTGGAAGACTCCTTAACCATGCTTGTGAAGTTAGCTCTTTTTGAATATTTATTTCAAGCTGCTTGGCCTTAAGATCGAGATTATTTTCTATCGCAAACGATATTATTTGATCAAGGCTGAGAGCGCCGGTAAATTTAACATTTCTTGTTTTATGTTGATTCATATCATAATCAATATTATCCCGACGAGTATCTGTCAAACTCTTTTCTTTATTGCATCCAATCGTGCAAACTACGGATACTAATGCCACAATAGCCATAACTACGGATAATTTATTTTTTAATTTTTTATCATAACTGTACATTTGCAGTCTTCAGCTCCTTATTGGGTAATTTAACTTTACTATTAAACAAATAATCTTTCCATTTTATAATCGCACTTTTAAGTCCGGCTTCAGTTTCCCCATGGTAATAACCAAAACTTTTACCAAAAGTAGAACGAAGTGCCAAGGCAGCATGATACCGAATATTAGGATTAACATCATTCAACGCAGGCAATAGGCTAGCCACCATCCTTGGAGTTCCAACTTCTCTTACAATCATAATTGCCATCATCCTTGCCCGTTGATCAGGAGAGTTTACTATTTCAAGTGCAGCTGCCGCTCCATTTTCACCAGCAGCAATCAATTTTATTTTTGCCTTAACTGCAGTTTTATACTTAGTAAATTCTAACATCTTGGCAAGGTCAGACAGATTACTTGAACTTTCAACCACCACATCATGTTGCCCGGTGAAAGATTTTTTCTTGATTATAATTGGCTCTGGACCACTCTCAAATGGGTTTTTACCTATTGAATTTCGCAACTGTTCTTTTCCTGTTTGATAATCAGCGTATGAATTCAAATAATCTACTTTTGCGAAAAATGCTCCTATCTTAGCACTAATAAGCTCGTCATTCTTTGTTTTATCTTTTTTGACTTGTGATTCTAAGGTTTTAACTAAATCATTTTGTACCCTTGAAATCTCAGAATAAGCAATGCATTTTTTCGCAGCGGCATGATACTTTATTAAAGCCAACCTAACTTGAGCAACAATCCCTATTGCAAGTGCCACTCGTTTATTTTTAACAACTTCAAGCTCAAGCCGATTTCTTCTTTTTTCAGAAATTCGTGCTGGGAGCTCAAAGATTTCATAAGCAGCCTTAACTCCTAAGTTATACCAGTAATTGGCATAAAGATGAGGGTTGTTATCCCAATTATGCTCAAGGACAAATGCAGGAGAAGGCAAAAGTTTTAATATTGCAATCCGAACATTATCTTCTGAAATTTTCTCTTTATAATCTGCCATATATAATTCAGGTCGATTTAATAGAGCTTCTTCTTCGAGCTTTTTTATGTCATACCTATCATAGCTGTCAATATATGGAACTTCAATATCACTAAACGAAATCTTGACATTAGGCATAATTCCTAACAAAGAAGAAAATTCTGTCTTTGCTTTATACACTTCGTGCTTATAAGTTTTTAAAATTTTAGCTGTCTGTAACATTTCTTTGTGAATATTCAAGCCATTTTCACGAGAAAGTTTCTTTGCTTTTATTTGTTTTTTAATTCTTTCATCCCTACTAAAAATCAACTTGTTAATCTCAACCGCATCTATAGCGGCCGAGCTATTTGTAAGATTTCTCCAATATGATCGAGTAACATTAAGAGTTAATTCTTGTATTGCTTTTTTATGCTCCAATTTAGTTATTTTTTCTTGTTTTTCTGACTGCTTGGCAGAAACATAACTTACCCCAAAATCTAGTAAGTTCCAAACGGCACCAAGAGAATATTTGCGATTATTGGTTTCTGATGAGTAGGAATAGTCTAAAGATTCTTCCCCGGTTTCAAGATTTCTAAATTGCGATGACGAATTTTGATTACGGCTTGTTTGGTTTAATTCAAGCTTCATCTTCGGAAGTACCTTAAGCCAAGCAGCTCTCTTTTCTCCCTTTTTTATATCTTGCTTGCACTTTATAATGGCATTCTGCAAATTGTATTTTAAAGCAAAATGTTTCGCAGTATCTAAATCAAACCTTTCGTTTAACTCCTGAGCTTCACTACTAGGAAGAATCAAGTCTTTGGAAATATTTTTTTCTCGCTCTTGTTCCGCACTACCATAACACCCAATTATAGAAACAACCAACCCGGCACTCATAATACAGAGTGCAAATTTTACGACAACTGCTTTTGAAAATTTGAAAGTCTTATTCACTCGATAACTCCACTTATATTAGAACTGTTGTTTTTTAAATATTCACACCACTTTGCAATCGCAATTTTTCTATTTTTAATATTCGCATTAAAGTTAAATCCAAAATTCTGCTTAAACTCACGATGCAACGCCATGATTGCGTAATAGCGATTTCTAGAGTATCTATCTGACAGTGCAGGTAAAAGTCTCGCCACTTGAGCACTTGTTCCTACCTTCGCAACAATCTGAATAACCCTAACTCTTGCATTTTGATTTTTGGAATCCAACATCTCTAAAGCTGCCTCTGCCCCATTCTCTCCTTCTCTAATCAATCTGTCTTTTGCCACCATTGCTAATGTTGTGTTATAATCTTCAAGGAGTTTCGCCACTTCAGACAAAGAATCAATTGCATTCACTTGCTTATTTTCTTCAACCCTATTTTGCACCAACTCTGGCAACTCAGTATATGACTTACCGAAAATACCATAAGTCTGCTGGGTGTCAACAAACTTACGCAAACGTTCAAGTTCAAGTTTTTTAAGTTGTGCTAATGGATTTTCAATTACTTTACCTGTTTCATCAACAGTAACAGCTGTAATTATTGGCAATTTTCTTTTTGAATCGACCAAGTCACGACCAATTGTCGTTTTAATCCTTCCAATCGTAATTAGAAGGTCGGAATACGCGTTTACATAATTTAAGTTTGCAAAAAAAGTATCTACTCTTGTCTTCAACAATGCATCCTCTGTAAGTTTTCCCTTAAAGAACAAACCCTCACTGATGTCAAGC
>CAMZKK010000023.1 GCA_947311175.1 uncultured Planctomycetota bacterium
GAGCAAACAGTATAATTGATCAAGTGATTACCGAATTGATGGATTATACCAAAAGCCATTTTGCCAAAGAGGAATCTTTATTGAGGGTTAAAAACTACTCAGGACTTGCCGAGCAGGAAAGATTGCATCGTAGTTTTGAAAATAAAATTGATGAATTTAAAAAATTAAATGCAGAAGGAAAATCACTAGGGATTGAGGCAACTACTTTCTTGAAAGACTGGCTGATTAATCACATTCAAAAGACAGATAAAAAATATTCATCAGTTCTTGGTAATAATAAAAGCTCTGTCTCTACTTCGGAAGATTGGGGCGGTGTTGCAAAAACCAATGCCGCGCACATTGTTAAGCCATCAGAACAAATCAAGTTAGATGATGATGAATTTGGTAAATATTAAAAATAATGGCAAAGCAAGGAAAAGGCTCTTTGGGGCTTAACCGCAAACAGTCGATAGAATTTTTCAAGAAGAATAAAAATAAAAAAGGTATTGTCCAAACATCCAGTGGATTGCAATATTTAATAAGAGAAAAAGCGGTTGGAGAAAAACCAACCTTGGCTGACTCCGTAACCATCAATCAACGAATCACCTTGATTGATGGCACAATCTTGGCTGATTCATACAGCAAGGATGACGCCGATACCTTTCCGTTGAGTGAAGCTATTCAAGGATTAAAGGAAGGGATTTGCTTAATGTCGGTCGGCGAAAAATACAGATTTTTTGTCCCCCCTGAACTTGCATGGGGGAAAAAAGGCAGTAAAAACAAAATCCCACCATACGCCACTCTTATTTTTGATATCAAACTTGAAAAAATAGTTTAATCTAAATTCCATACTAACGGCGGAATTTAATTAACAATTAATAATGAAGAATTAACAATGGAGGTGCTTTAGCTATCGTTAAAGGCAATTTTAATAATTTGTATTGTCAATATTTTTCTTCACTCCAGAGCACAGGCACTCGATGGGTGCTTGTTCATTGTTATACCCGAAAGGGCACGTGCTTATAAATTCCAACTGTGTAATTTAGGATAAAAGATTTACCGTTAGCTACCTTGGGTAAAAATTTGAAAAAAGCTACAAAAAAGCTCGGATTTATATTTGTCGAAAATGAGATGCATAAATACAATTGCATAAAATTATTATGAAACGAAAGGTTTAACAATAATGCGTACTGATGAAATTCGCTCTAAATTTTTAACATTCTTTGAAGAAAGAGGACATAAAATATGTCCTTCTGATTCCCTTGTTCCATCTGACGATCCAACTTTATTATTTACCGGTGCAGGAATGAACCAATTTAAAAATCAATTTATGAATATTGGAAAGATTGATTTTCGAAGAGCAACCACTGCCCAAAAGTGTATCAGAACCGGTGACATTATGAATGTGGGAGTAACTCCATCTCATCATACTTTTTTTGAAATGATGGGAAATTTTTCTTTTGGTGATTATTTTAAAAAAGAAGCCATCTCTTATGCTTGGGAATTTTTAACAGGTGTGATGAAAATCCAAGAAGGCTTATTGCAGGTTAGTATTCATAATGATGATAATGATGCATTTGCTATTTGGAAAAAAGAAATTGGATTACCTGAGAATAAAATTATTAGACTTGGCGACCATGATAACTTTTGGCCAGCAGATGCACCAAGATTAGGTCCAAATGGTCCGTGTGGTCCGTGCAGTGAAATTTTTTATGATCGAGGAGAAAAATTTGGTTGTGGTAGTAGCGATTGCGGTATTACCTGCGATTGTCGAAGATATGTTGAGATTTGGAATTTGGTTTTTACTCAATTTGAGAGACAGGCAGATGGCTCACTTCCACCACTACCTCAAAAAAACATTGATACCGGAATGGGATTAGAGCGAATGGCTGCTTGTATGCAAGGTGTGCCAACAAATATGGATATTGATATATTTAGTCCAATCATAAAAACCATTGAAGAGCTTAGTGGTTATAAATATCACAATGAAGATGTTTCAGATGTTTTGATTAAGCGAATTGCCGATCATGCACGAGCAGTAGTATTTTGTATTGCAGATGGAGTTTTGCCGGCAAACACTCATCGTGGCTATGTTTTGAAACGGCTTCTTCGTAGGGCTGTGCTTGATGGAAAGAATCTTGGGATTGAGGGTGAGTTTTTCTATAAAACTGTTGAAAGCGTTGGTCTTGTTATGGGTAAGCAGTATCCTGAAATCATTAAATCCCAAGAGAACATTGCCGAGACCATAAAGGGTGAGGAAGAAAAATTCCTCAGCACCTTATCTCGTGGACTTAATCTTATTGATATGGCTATTAAAAAAACCAAAGATAATAAAAAAAATGTAATTGCCGGTGATACCGCTTTTGAACTTTACGATACCTACGGCTTTCCGTATGAGCTTGCCGAAGAGGTAGTTGCCAAAGAAGGGATGAGCCTTGACCGTGAAGGTTTTGAAGAAGCAATGAATATTGCAAAGGAGACGGCACGGCAGGGGGCAAAGATGAAGGGTGATATTTTTGCCAAAGGTCCAATGGTGGAAATCAAAAAAATAACTACCGAAACCAAGTTTGTCGGTTATGATAATTTTGAATGTGAAACAAAGATTATTGCGATGGTAAAAGGCAATGAAATTGCACAAACGGCAGTCGCTGGCGATAGGGTTGAACTTGTGCTTGAGCAAACCGTTTTTTATGCCGAGAGTGGTGGACAGGTAGGCGACACCGGAATTATTGTCGGCAAAAATAATTTGGTAATAGATATTGAAGACACGCAAAAGATTGATGGAATCTTTGTCCATAGTGGTATTGTTTCAAGCGGAAAGATTGAAGATTGTTTTGTTACTTGTAAAATAAATAAAGCACGCAGGCATAATATTTCTCGTAATCATACCTCAACCCATCTTTTGCATTGGGCATTACACAAGGTTGTTGGTGAAAGGGCAGAACAAAAAGGAAGCTGGGTTGGACCGGACAGAGCAAGATTTGATTTTCAACATAAAGCATCTTTGACTGATGATGAGCGAGAAAAAATTGAAGAGTTGGTCAATCGGAGAATTATCGAAAATGGAGTGGTTTGCAAAGAAGAAATGTCTATTGGCGAAGCAAAGGATAAGGGGGCAATTGCACTTTTTGGTGAAAAATACGGTGATACAGTTCGACTGGTAAGCATTGCTGATTATTCAAAAGAACTTTGTGGTGGTTGTCATATTAATCAAACTGGAGAAATCGGATTGTTTCGGATTATTGGAGAGGAAGCGGTTGCTGCCGGAGTAAGAAGGCTTGAAATATGCACCGGCATTTCAGCATGGAAGATGGCTCGTGAGGAATTTAAGATACTTGGTAGTATCGCAAAAGAAATAAAATCAAGTCCGGCAGAAGCCCCAGAGAAAATTAAATCAATCTTAGAGGAAGGTTCAAAACTTCGCAAACAGCTTAGTAAATTAAAAAAAGGAAATCTCTCCTCTGTCATTGAAGAGTTAATGGACAAGGTAGAAGAGATTAATGGTATCCCATATTTAGCCGCAAGCTTAGGTGAATTAGATGGCAAAGAATTACGAGATGCATCAGACATTGTTAGAAAAAAATTAAATAGCGGTGTTGCTTTACTTGGCGCAGTTAAAGATGACAGGGTTTCACTGTTATGTGTTGTCAGTAAGGATATGATAAATCAAGGCATCAAGGCAGGTGATATCATTAAGCAAGTAGCAGGAATTGTTGGTGGTTCCGGTGGAGGAAGACCGGATATGGCACAAGCTGGCGGTAAGAATCCTGAAAAATTGAACGAAGCACTCGATACACTTTCTGTTATCCTTGAGAAAATATCCAAATGATTGTTCTAAAAAGTAACCGACGGGAAATGCTAAAACATTTCCATGATTTTGAATTTGAAGATATTCTTGAAGTAGGGGTTGAACGAGGAGTTTATTCCGAATGTATTTTAGAGAATATTCAAATGAAGACATTTCATCTTTTAGATCTTTGGGGTAGTAAAAGCAGTGCATCTCATGCTGATTCATGCTTAGACATTCCTTTGGATGTTAATGAAGCGCGATATGATTTGGTGAAAAATAAATTTGCCAAAGAATTAAGTTTAGAGAAAGTTAAGATGCATCGTAATTTATCAGAAGATATTCCAAAACTCTTCGACAGAGATAGTTTGGATTTTATTTATCTTGATGCCGGTCATACTTATGAGACGGTAAAGCATGATATGATGAATTGTTTTGAACATTTAAAAGAAGGATATTTTTTGCTTGGGCATGATTTTACCGGCAATCCCGAAGAATTAAAAAGAAGTGGATTTGGTGTTCTCAAAGCTGTTTTGGAATTTACAAAAAATAATGATTTGCAGATACTTGCTTATTCAACAGATATTAATCCGAGTTTTATTGCAATAAAAAATCCTGATTCAAATGCAGGAAAAAATAACAAATTAAAATTTATCGAGAGCATCCAAAATGCAGACGATATTTTGATTGAGTTTGATGATGCGTTTACGGAACAATGTTCCATTGTAGGAACAGCTTGCTTTAATCACGCTGGAAATTGGATTAAACGATGCCGTGATGGCTACGAAAACACATTCAGCTGGCGCATAACCTCACCGCTTCGAAAAGTTCGTTCATTAATAAATAATTTTAAATAGCAGCAAAGACATCTTCGGCATTATATGAGCTTCTGACAAATGGGGCTGATGATACATGTTTGAATCCCAACTCCTTTGCTTTTGCTCCTATTTCATCGAAGATGTCGGGGTGAATGTATTCCATTACTTTTTGATGTTTCGTGCTTGGGGATAAATATTGACCAATGGTTAGAATTTGAACATTCGCATCTGCAAGGTTTTTAATAGTCTCTATTACTTCTTTAATACTTTCTCCGAGTCCAAGCATGATTCCACTTTTGGTTAAGATGTTTTTGTATTTACTATGGACAAAATTTAAGACATCAAGGCTTTGCTGGTAATTCGCTTCCGGTCTGATGGTTAGATAAAGTCGTTGGATGGTTTCAATATTATGATTGAAAATATCTGGACCTGCATCGGCAACTATTGAAATTAAATCTTTTTTTCCATTAAAGTCTGGCGTTAATACCTCGATGGTGCAGTTGTTTAATTTCTTGATTTCAAGGATTGTCTCTTTGAAGTGATTTGCCCCTTCGTCAGGCAGGTCGTCTCTTGTTACGGAGGTGATGACTGCGTGTTTTAATTTCAATCTTTTCACCGCTTCGGCAACCCGTTGCGGTTCATCTTTTTCTAATGGGGCAGGTCTTTGTTTGTCAACGGCACAAAAGGTGCAACTGCGTGAACAATTCGGTCCCATAATCAAAAAAGTTGCCCGATTTTTGCCATAGCACTCACAGCTATTGGGACAACGGGCAGAGGCACAAACGGTATTTAATTCTAAATCTTTTAGTAGTTCCCTTACCGGTTTACCGGTGTTTACCGGAATTTTTTTGGTAAGCCAAGGGGGCAGTCTGCGAGGATGTTGTTTGTTAGTCATTTTAATCTTTCACTATTTTGGTGTCTTTAAATGTATTACAAAAGCATTCTACAATGCTATCCATTTCATTGTTAATGGAATAATCTTTATTAGTAATCTTGTGTAAACTGGTAACGCTATATTCTGTTATTCCGCATGGCTTGATGAGAGAAAAGTGTTCCATTTTTGGGTTGATATTTATTGCCATTCCAAAATAGGTAATCCAATTAGAAACACTAATTCCAATTGCCGCAATTTTTTCATTATTTACCCACACCCCGGTAAGTCCTTCCTTGCGGCATCCTTGAATGGATTTGCAGGATAAATAATTGATTCCCACTTCTTCTAATGTTCGCATATATTTGTGAAGGTCTCTCCAATACCATTCTAATGGAAATACCGGATACAAGGTAATTTGCCCCGGACCGTGATAGGTAATGTCACCTCCTCGGCGGGTTGGGTGGTAAGCAATTCCGTTTTTTTTGAGGTCATTTTTATCGGCAAGGAGATTGTCTTCATTACCCGTTCTTCCCATGGTGATAATTGGTGTATGCTCAACTAAGAGTAGAAGTCCGACAGTGTTTCGATTTTTTTTAAAATCATTAATCTTTTCAATTTGCCGATTCATTGCCTCTTCAAATGAGATGCCAAATTTCTTTTCGATAGTAAATGTTTTGGTTGAATTTTTGATAGTCATTTAATGTTTAGCTTTGCCATATAATTTAACACAGCGAAATCCCACAAGTCCATTATTGATTTTTGTTGGGTAGGTTTTGATTGAGTTTACCGTTAATTCTGCAGGATCATTATCTGAAAAATTTCCCCCGATTGCACTTGCCTCTTCCGAGTATTGATTTTCACCGCTATCAATCCATTCAGCAAGATTTCCACTTAAATCATAAACCTTTAATCCAATAGTGCTGCCATCAAAACTGCCCGAAGCGCTAGGTTCGTTTGTTTCGCGATAAACACTTGATACACATTTATTTCGCTTGAATGTCATTCCCCACGGATAGGGAGTGAGTTTTTTGTTAATTCCACGGGTAGCTCTTTGCCAAAGATCGATGTCAGGAAGGGTTTTCCCTGCTTCTCTTGCCAGTCTCCTTGCTTCGAAAAAGCTGGCAGTGATTGGCGTTTTTCCTTTAATGTTTGGATATTCATAACGGTCAATCGCAAAAGCCTTGTTTCCTCCAAGCATAAAGAGAACCATGTTTGGTCCGGCGTCAAGTCGCCAGGAGATTTCTTTGCTAAACCTTTTTGCCTCGGGATTATCATTTTCGAGGGCGATGATTTTTTCGATATTTGTTTTTGTCTTCATCATAAGTTTTTTGGCATCTTTAAAATCGTCAGTTCTCCTAATTTTTTCCATCATTTCTCTTGTGGTGTCAACCAAGGATGAAAATTTTGCCTTTTCGATGGTAATGGTTTCAATCTTCTCCTTAGCGTCCTTAAAGTTTGGTATATTTTGAACCGCTGTTTGAAGGTAGAACAAGGCACTCTCGTTTTTATTTTGCTTGATAAACTCAATTCCTTTTTTCCACGCATCAAGTCCGAGTGAACGTTTTTTTGCAATTGATTTTGAGGTTATTTTTTCTTTTTCGGTAAAAGTGAGATATTCATGATATAAATTTGATGCCTTGATGAATTCTTTTGTCTTATAAAATAAGTCAGCTTTTTTATACAGGATATCTGCATGCAATGATTTCTTCTCATTTTTATTGATACTCATACTTCGCATAGATTTTATTGTATCATTAGCGGTGCTTATAAAATTATTTCGATAAGATTGCTCATTATTTCTTATTGCTTTTTGATAACTGTCATTTATCTTTTTATAGATTGTTCTTAATTTGATTTTGTTGAATCCATCCACTAATTCATTATGTTTTTTCCATGACCAGAATGGTGTTTTTTTAGCCAGTTCAAGAGACTCTTTCGCTTGCTTAAAATTATTGTTGGCAATTTCGGTATTGCTTTTGTCGAGAAGGTTATCAAACCAAATCCTTGAACCAGCAATTGTTGCCGCCAATATTGCAATGACAATTATTCCCATTGGAATTATTCTTTTTAATAAAAGACACTTTTTGGCTTCTCGCAATCTGAACCGTGCCGATTTTTGATTGGGATTAAGTTTTAACGCCTTTTTGCATGAGTGCATTGCTGACAAGTATTTTTTTTGGCTGAGGGCAGTGGTCCCTTTTGTAAGATGGGTTTTAAGTTCAAGATTGTGCTTTTTGATTTTTTCAAGCTGAGTTCTTGCTTCAATATTTTTTGGGTCAACTGTTATCAGTTCTGTAAAGATAGATTCTGCGTCAGCAATATTACCACCCTCGATTACTCTTCCAGCCATAACCTTGAGACATTCAAGTCGTTTTTTTGTAGCCTGTTGGTGGGCTGGGATTAGTGCCAAGATTTTTGAATAGTAAGAAATTGCATCATCATACTTACCATTGATTTCAGATTCTGCTCCATCCTTTAATAACCGTTCAATCTGTTGAAGTTTTTTGGTCATAAGTTGACGATACTTGTGAATAATATCATTGTTACTATCGAGTACTTCTGCTTCCTTTATCTTTTTTTCAGCCTCAAAGATTTTTCCTTCACCATTCAATTTTTCAATCTCGGTTATTAATTGTTGAACAGGTAGGACTATATTTTTAATCCTGTCCATGGTTTCGCTAAGAGATTTTTCCCGCATGGTCTTTGGAATCTTATCCCATAATCTGATAGCTTCCTCGTACTTTTCTCTACCGAGGTATTTGCGAACATCTTGCGTCATAGCTCGTTTTTGCTGATCCATAAAGTCAAGTGCTTGCAGTTTTTCCATCGCCGTTGTGTCGTCAGGGTTTTCTTTGATTTTTTGATGCAACTCTGCTCTTATTTCGGTGATTCGTCCATGCTCAAGAAGATCTTCGCCAATCTTGATAGATGCGACAGTGCTTTCTTCTTTTGCCTTTTCTAACTTCTCTCTGATTCGGGTGTTTTCCGGTTGAATCTCCAATGCTTTTTTTAGGCAGTTGTAGGCAGCAATCGGACGATTTTGACCCATGAATTTTTCACTATCTGCAATGAGTTCGTCTGTATTGTCGAGATGAAAGTCTTTTGCTTTTTGTGCCGGAGGTGAGTCAAAGTCAAAATCATTATTGGTTGGATTTATTTGCATCGTCATTTCTGAGCTATCTTCTACCTGGCTTGAATTTATGATTTCGTTGAGGGCGTCAACGACCTCATTCATAGATTGAGGGCGATTTGCTCGATTTTTTTCCATCATTTTAAAATTAGTGAAGATAATTTTTTAGGAATTGACGGCATATATTTTTCTGGTGGAACAGGTGCTTCGTGCTTATGTTTATACATTGTAGATACAGCGGTTGGGGCTGTAAAGGGAAGCACTCCGGTAACAATTCGATAAAGAGTTGCTCCTAAAGAATACACATCGGTAAGTGTATTTAAATCTTCACCATCACATTGTTCTGGACTCATATAGGCAGGTGTCCCCATAATGGTATTGGTTTGGGTTAATTCTGAATCACATTCTTTTGCAAGCCCAAAGTCGGAAACCTTGATGATACCGTTGTTGGTTACCATTAGGTTGTCCGGCTTGATATCTCGGTGAATTATATTAACATCTGCACCACTTTGTAATCCCTGTGCCGCTTGAGAGATAAATCCAGATGCTTCTCGCCACTCAATAAAACCTTTTTTTTGTAAAAACTCTGCCATTGTTTGACCATTGATTAATTCCATAATCATAAAATTTATGCCATTTTGCTCTGATACTTCATAAATTTGTAGAATATTAGGATGGTTCACTTTGGCTATGGAACGGGCTTCTCTGATAAATCTAATTCGGAATTCCTCGTCATTCGCATAATGGCTGGCAAGGATTTTTATAGCTACTTCTCGTTGTAGGCTTAATTGTGTTGCTTGATAAACCTTCCCCATTGCTCCTTTACCAAGAAGCGCTGTCACCTCGCAACCACCTAAGTTTTTTCCAAGTAAGTCCATAATTTATTTTCTTTTAAAGTCGATTTGGTTATGTTTCGTAACTTGTAATTTTGCCAATTCTTCTTTGGTGTCTTTCTTCACCCGAGAAATCAAACTTTAACCATTCTTCAACGATTGCTATTGGATCTTCTGCAACATTGTCTCTGCCGGCGAGGACCAAAATATTGGCATTGTTGTGAGTCTTTGAGAGTTTAGCTGCATTTTTTGAAATACAGAGTGCCGCTCTAATTCCTTTTACTTTGTTCGCTGCAATGCTGATTCCAATTCCTGTTCCGCAAACAAGAATCCCGCAAGTTATTTTTTTGCTAATTACTGCTTCACCAACCGCAATTGCGATGTCTGGATAATCAACCGGAGTAGGATTATCAACTCCAAAGTTAATGACTTCATATCCTTTTTCTTTCAGGTGATTAAAGATTGCATCTTTTAGCTTAATCCCTGCATGATCAGTTCCAACCCCGATGATTAAATTTTCTTTTTTATTTTTTGATGTATTTTCCATATCTCTTTCTCTAAATAAATTATATCTTCTTTATATCCTGGACCAATGCCGAAGCCATCAATTGAAGGTTTTGGTATTTCTGACTTTTTGATTGGGACTTTTATTATGCCATCTTTTTGCCATGGAGAAGTGTTTACAATCTCGTTAAATGCATTATCTGAAAATGTAAAAATATAATCTGCTGTATCAATATCGGTTAGGTTGGTTGGCTTTATTTTTGGCAATGTTAATTTATACCCCATCTCTGTGAGTGTGGTCTCTGCCGATTTTGGCAAGGTATTTGCAGGCATAGATATTTCTGGAGTTAGAACTATCGTCTTCGAGGAACCAAGTAAACCGCCATTCATATTGTTTAAGATGATTGCAGCAAAAATAGCGCGAAAACTTTTTTGTTCAAAATAAAAAAGAAAACAAGTCTTTGCGATATTTGTAATTGTGTCCTTGTCAATACTTCCTTCTCGCAAGATGGTTAATTTTTCATTTTCTACCTTTACTACAGTTGAGGGTATGGGCTTGGATTCTTTGTTGTTGACAACTATTAGGTCAACATCATTGCCAAATTGCTTGACAATTTCTTCGCGGTTGTTTAGTGGCTCACAACCGTGAATGTTGATGCTGGTGGCAGACAATGGACTTTGTAGTTTCTTGGTTACTGCACATATATCTTGGTCTGCAGGGAGTCGCAATCCGATAGTGCCTTTTTCTTTATTTACAATTATGGTCAATGCTCCCGGCCAAAAACTTCTCGCCAGTTTCGACGCAGTTTTTGGTAATGCTCCACATAGCTTTTCCGCCTCTGAGATTGAGCCAACAAGGGTTTGAAATGGTTTGTTTTTTGGTTGTTGTTTTATCTTTGCAATTTTTTCTTTTGCATCTTCATTTTCGTAATGACAGCAAAAACCATAGACGGTATCGGTGGGCATCGCCACAATCCCACCATCTGTAAGGACATCCACTATTTGTTGGATAGCGTCTTCTCGTCTATCTGCGTTATCAATATTTATGATTTTATTTTTTTCTGTATAAGTCATGTTCTAACTCAGTCTTGTCAATGCCTTTTGACCGATATCCTTTCTAAACTGTGCTCCTTCAAAAGATATGCAGTCAACCGCATGGTATGCGTTTTTGATTGCGGTTGGAATATCGCTTCCAAGGGCAGTAACATTAAGAACTCTTCCTCCGTTTGTTATTATATTTCCGGCAGATTTGTCTGTTCCTGCATGGAAAATTTCAACCCCTTCTAATTCGGATGCTTCATCTAATCCGGATATTACTTTTCCTTTTTCGTAAGTACCGGGGTAACCTTTACTTGCCATTACTACTGAAACCGCAGCCTCTTCTTTCCATTTGATTTCCATATCGCAGAGCTTGGTGTCAATTACTGAGTTCATGAGATCAAAAATATCGGTTTCTAATCTCATCGCTATTGGCTGAATTTCAGGATCGCCAAAACGGCAATTGAATTCAACTACTTTTGGTCCTGCCTTGGTAATCATTAATCCTGCGTAAAGGATTCCTTTGTATCTTCGTCCTTCTCTATTCATTGCATGAACCGTTGGCACAAGAATTTTTTCAATGGTCTCGTTTAATAATTTTTCCGTTAAAACCGGTGCTGGACTGTATGCTCCCATTCCTCCAGTGTTTGGGCCTTTGTCATTATCAAAGATTGGTTTATGGTCTTGAGCAGAAGATAGAGGGGCAATGGTCTTTCCATCGGTTAGGGCAAGAATTGAAACCTCTTCGCCATACATTCGTTCTTCAATTATTACTCTTTCACCTGCCTTGCCAAATTCATTTTTTTCCATACAGCGTTTTACTGCCTCTAATGCCTCCTCTTGGGTGCTACAAACAATTACTCCTTTGCCTGCTGCAAGCCCATCCGCTTTAATTACTAATTGGATATCTTCAAGGTCGGTGATGTATTTTTCTGCATCTTCTACTCTATCAAAAACTCCGTAGTTTGCAGTTGGGATTCCATGTTGTCGCATTAGGTTTTTGGCAAAGGTTTTACTGCCTTCAATTTCTGCCGCTTTTTTGGTTGGACCAAAAATTCGTAAACCCTCTTCAAGGAAGGCATCGACAATCCCATCCATTAAGATTGCCTCTGACCCCGGAATGGTTAAAACACAATCATTGTTTTTGACAAATCTTACCAATGCAGGAATGTTGCCAATGTCTATGTCAACATTTTCCGCAATACTAGCGGTTCCGGCATTACCAGGGGCAATGAAGATTTTATTTACTTTTGGCGATTTTGATAACGCCCAACAAAGAGCGTGTTCTCTGCCGCCTGAGCCAATAACAAAAACATTCATAATCTACCTTTCTATTTACCTATGAATAAGGATAGGTGACATACAAATAATGTTTGCCTGTCACTTACTTTTATTAAATGTGACTGAAATGTCGCATTCTTGTAACAATCATTGCGACATTTCTTGCGTTACATGCCTGAAGGATAAGGTTATCTTCTTCTGCACTTCCTCCGGTATGAATTATTGCGGTTACTCCTGATTCTATCAATAATGCAAGTTCGGCAATTCGGATAACCCCATCTGCAGCGACCACGGCGCCATTTATTTTATGTCCTGCTCTCGTGATTGCGATATTTGCTGCCTCCATTCTTCCCGTTTGCACAGTTGCAACTGCTAAGGTTGCTCCATTTTTTGCTAATACGCTAGAGTGACTTCTTGTATGTTTGGCAATGAGGCAGGCAAACTCAAGATCTATCATTTCTTGGTCAGTAGGTGTTCGTTCTGTAATGACGTGAAAACCCCCGGTGCCATAAACGCCATCGTCTATGGTTTGTGCCAAAACACCACCTGTTACGTGATGAAGAGATATTCTCTTTGATTTGTTGGTACCTGCCGGATATTTCATTTTTCCGGCAGAGAGCAAAATTATTTCCTTTTTGGTTGTAGTTTCTTCTCTTAGCATCTTTATCGCTTCTTCGGTGAAGTTAGAGGCAATAATTAAATCAATGCTTCTGCCTGGTTTTATTATTGCATCGACAACTTTTTTATCAACCACGCCATTGCACGCAACTGCTGCCCCGATTCTGCTTGCCCATTCTGCATCAAATGCCTTGTCAACCGCACTGGCAATGTCGGTGCTAATAGCTGCACTGATTGGCATTGCATGTTTTATCACTACTGCGCCTGGAGCAGCAAATTCCATAACCAATGATAATCCGGCATCGGCATCTATTACGTTGTTATAAGACATCTCTTTACCTAAGAGTTGACGGGCAGATGCCACTGATGGTCCCGGCCGTCCTGTTTTGGTATATATCGCAGCTTGTTGGTGGGGATTTTCTCCATACTTTAAACGCTGGCTTATCTTGTATTCGCCACGCAAAACCGGAGGAAGAATCGTGCCTAAATCTTTATTGAGCTCAAGCGCAAGCAGTCGTTCATAGCGAAAGGCACAGCTCCATGCATCCTGTGCCAGTTGTTGTCTGGTTTCTATGTTTATCTTTCCTGTATTTGCATAGTTTAGGATAGCCGGATAATCTTTGGGCTGAGTTACCACCAGAACATGTTTGTAATTGACTGCAGCATTTTTTAATAATGCCATTGGTGCTATGTGTAGAGGTGCATCTTCTCGTAGTTTTCCGTCAATGGTTTCAAAATCAGTAAAGTTCATTATTACAGCTTCAAAGATTGGCATGTCGTTTTTTTGGCATTCATCTACTGCCTTTTTGTCATCTCTGTTGACTTGGATGCCAGCCATTATCTTGGGGTGAAAACTTTTTACCATTCCGTTTAGGATTATTGGAAAGCCGGTAATGTCTTCAATGTCGGTAACTTCAATCGAGTGTGCTTTTAGAAAAGTAGCGGTTCCGGGGGTTGCGATAATCTTGATTCCGCTTGCGACCAATCCTTCTGCAAGAGTTGATAGTCCGGTTGTGTCTTGTACGCTAATGTATGCCCAGCGTTGATTTGTAATTGACATAGCAAACTCCTATTTAATTAAGTTAACACTCTTCTTGCCTTTAACTACCTTACCGATAATTAGGCATTGCTGCCCTTGCTTTTCCATTTTATTTATGATTGAGGTTGCGTTTGATTTGTTTACAATCATTACCATTCCTATTCCCATATTAAATACCCTAAATAATTCCTTGCTGGCAATTTTGCCTTTTTTTGCAATAAGTTTGAATATTGCCGGCACCTCAAAGCTTTCTAGATTTATTTCTGCATTGCAATTTTTGGGAAGAATTCTTGGGATATTTTCAATTAATCCACCACCGGTAATATGGGCAAGTGCCTTTATTGGTTTTTTTGTTTTATAACTATTGAGAACAGATACAAGTGGTTTGGCATAGATTTTGGTTGGTCGTAAAAGTTCCTCGCCAAGGGTGCATCCGAGTTCTTTGATTTTTGTTTTTAATGATAGTTTGCCAACTTCAAGTAACGCCTTTCTTGCCAGCGAGTAGCCATTAGAGTGAATACCAACAGATGGCAGACCTAAGATTATATCATTAGGCTTTACACTCTTGCCATCAATTACTTTGTTTCGCTCGACAACTCCAACCCCAAAACCAGCTAAGTCATATTCACCTTTTTTGTAAAACCCCGGAAGTTCTGCCGTTTCTCCACCGAGTAATGCACACCCAGCTTGTTTGCAACCTTCGGCAATTCCTGCAACTACTTGTTCCATGACATGAGATTCGACATGGCCGGTAGCGACATAATCAAGAAAGAAAAGAGGGGCAGCTCCTTGCACAAGAATATCATTGATGCTCATTGCTACAAGATCAATTCCGACAGTATCGTGTTTGTCCATTGCAAAAGCAATTTTGAGTTTTGTGCCAACGCCATCGGTTGCACTAACTAAGAGGGGATCGGATTTTTTGTTGGCTAATCCCGGAGAACCTTGCAGTTGGAATAATCCGGCAAATCCTCCGTCATTTTGTAAAACCTGTGGGTTAAAGGTTGAACGCATATGTTTTAGATACGCTGGTACCAAGTTATTTCCAGCATCAATATCAACTCCGGCATCTTTGTAGGTTAGGCCTTTTTTTGTCATAAAATAATTTCCAGTATTAAGTTGTTTTACTTTATTAAGATTCTACTTCGGTTAGAAGAGAGCCTTGTTCCATTCGGTATTTATTTGTCATTTCATCAGGGTTTTCTAGTGGGTAACAACCGGTAAAGCAAGCGGTGCAATAGTGGTTGTTAGGCTGGCTTGTTGAGTTGAGTAGCCCTTCAATAGAGATATACCTGAGACTGTCTATTTTTAGAATATGCTCCATTTCTTCAATACTATGATTTGCAGCCATCAGCTCTCCTTTGGTTGCAAAGTCCACCCCGTAGTAGCAGGGGTATTTATGAGGGGGGCAGGGTATTCTAAGATGAACTTCTTTTGCCCCTGCATTTTTTACTGCTTGCACCAATCTTTTCATTGTTGTCCCTCTAACTAATGAGTCATCGACCAAAATAACTTTTTTGTCTCTGACCACATTCTTGATGACATTGTGTTTGAGGTGAACTTCTTTTGAGCGTCCTGCTTGCACTGGGTTAAGGAATGTCCGTCCAACATAGTGGTTGCGAATAAACCCAAAATCTAACGGAATATTTGCTGCTTGCGCAAAGCCAATTGCCGCACTAATTCCTCCATCAGGAATGGGGATTACAACATCTGCATCAATGGGGTGTTCTCGTGCTAAGTTTTTCCCAAGATTCTTTCTTACTTCGTGAACAGTATCGCCAAAGATAAAGCTGTCCGGTCTAGCGAAATAAACATGTTCAAATATGCAATATGATGGTCTGATTTTGTCTTCATCAATAATAAATTCACTCTTTATTCCACTTTCGGTAAAGGTTAACATTTCACCAGGTTCAATCTCTCTAATGAATTCAGCCCCTATTTGATCAAAGGCAACGGTTTCACTCGCTACTACATAGCCGGTATCAAGCTTGCCTAATGATAATGGGCGAAAACCATTGGGGTCACGCACCGCAATCATTTTATTTTTGAACATAAAGATAAATGAAAATGCTCCTTTGATATGGTGACCAAGACAGTGACCGATATTGTTTGGCTTGGCAACATGCCCTGGTTTTGCCATGACATGGACTACAACTTCGCTATCGGTTGAGGTTTGAAAAATAGAGCCGTGGGCTTCATATTCATCTCGTAATCCTTTTGCGTTAGTAAGGTTTCCGTTGTGGGCAACGGCAACTAGTCCTTCTGAATAATCAAGTACAAGCGGTTGTGTGTTTTGCGGTTTACTTGCACCGGTTGTTGAATAGCGAACATGGCCGGTTGCTATTTTCCCTTTTAATTTTGTTAAATCAAAGTTGGCAAAGGCATTAGATAATAGCCCCATCCCTTTTTTGCTGGTAATGTTTTCCCCGTCAGATACCACTATCCCCGCACTTTCTTGTCCTCTGTGCTGAAGGGCATGCATACAAAGATAAGCAACTTCTGATGCCTTGTTTACATTATAAACACCAACAACTCCGCACTCTTCTTTAGGTTTGTCCACTTTATATTACCTTTTATTAAATCAAATTTAAAATAATAAATATCTATCAAAATATGGCGTATAGAATAAGTTGAAATTGAAAATATAGCAAGAAAAGAAACCAAGAATCGTAAATTATGTAGCTTCGTTGCGCAATTTAATTAACAGCTAATAATGAACAATGACGGAAGCTCTACGAACTATTTTTTTAAAATAGTCAAAGATGCACAATAATTATCTTGACAAATTCAAACGGTCAATTTAAATGGTCATTTGAATTGACCGTTTTTGTTCTAAATTCCGCAGTTGGAATTTAGAATGAACAATGAAGAAGCTCTGCTATCGATTTTTAACAAATTATCAAAATTGCCTTTAGTGATAGCTAAAGCACCTTCATTTTTAATTCTCAATTAAATTCCGCAACCACTGCGGAATTTAGGTTTATGGAGTTCGTTATGACTAAAATAGCTACTGATGAACGAATCTTGAATGTTGCTTGTGAGCTGTTTTCGGAAATTGGTTATCATGAGGTTACTATCAAAACTATTAGCAAGAAGGCTGATGTTAATATTGCGGCTGTGAATTATCATTTTGGCAGTAAAGATAAACTTTATGAAGCAGCTTGGCGGAAATCATTTGCGAGGACTCGTAAAAAATTCTTTTCATTTATCGAAAGCTCCGACATTTCTGCCGAGGACAATATAAAATCATTTATTAAAGGGAGAATAAATGCTATTTTTTGTTCCACGCAAGATGGATATTTTCCAAATATTATGTATCGGGAAATGACAAGACCTACCTTTGCTTATAATGATATTATGCAAGAGGTTGTTATCCCATCAGGAAGATGGCTTAATTCACAATTTAATAAAATGTTCAAGATTGATGTTCCAACAGACAAAACGCAGTTTCTGGTTTTTAGTGTGATTTCGCAATGTGCATTTGTGAATATTCAGCATAAAAATAAATTGGGAAAGCCTTCTTTCTTTGCAAAGTTAAATAAAGAAGAATTTATATTGCATATCTCAAATATGATTATCAGCTATGCCAAAACATTTGTTGATGAAAGAAAGGTTGTTGTAAAGTGAGTACCATTAAGACTCTCCTCGCATTTTCAATGTTGCTATTTTTGACTTCATGTTCGGAGATGAAGCCACAGCACAAAGGGCTTACTGTCAAAGTGCTACCA
>CAMZKK010000024.1 GCA_947311175.1 uncultured Planctomycetota bacterium
CACTACTCGAAGATTTCAGTGGTGCAACCGCTTTTGTCATATCCAGGGATGGAGGAAAATTTTATAACTTACCACATCTTCCTTCCGAAAAATTTGCAATAAATAATGCCTACCAAATAACCCTTAATGACAATCAAGACAAAATATTTATGGTGATGGGTAAACATATCATTAAGGGTAAGTTGTCAGCATTGCTAAAGCGGAGGCTTTATAATTCGTCACAGAAAACAAAAATTCAATTTTTTGAACAAAGAATTTATTCTAGATTTAATAATTTTACAACAACCTCTTTGCTTATTCCAACGCTGAAAAAATACGGTAAAGATTACATTGAAATTTATGAAGGGAAAATATCTCGATTTCTTACATCTCTTCAGAAAAATCTTTTTAAGGCATCTTTGCCAATTGATAAATTATTTATTGTTAAAGATTTAAATGAAAATCCAAAAGATAGAAAAAATCCATATCGAATCAATGACTACTTTGCCGGTGAAGATATAATTACAATTGATTTGCACAATATTTTTACAATCAAAAACATACCAAGCAATACCTTCATAAAGACCAATCATGGGAAATACTCATTAAGCTATAAACTCAACAAAAAGAAGCTCGTTATCACTCGCAATTACTCCTTCCCACCGCAATTTATCTCGAAAAAGGATTTCCCTGATTTTGTAAAAACTTTGAGATTAATCAGAAAGGCAGAAAAACAAGATTTAATATTCAAAAAATAATTGACAAAAGTTAGGCTTGCCGTAAACTATTAGCAACAACAAAAACATGGAGATTGAAATGTCAAAAAAACTCAGTGCCAGCTTAGAAGATTATTTGGAGGCAATATTTAATGTTGTAATCAAAAAACAAGCAGCAAGAGCCAAGGATATTTCTTCTCATCTTGATGTTAAAAACTCTTCAGTTACAGGAGCATTGCAACAACTAAAAAAGAAGGGATTGGTTAATTATAAACCTTATGACATCGTTACTCTTACCGATAGCGGCTCAATTATCGCTCGAGATATTGTCAAACGACATAACTCCCTAAAGGGTTTCTTCCTTAATATTTTATCTATTGATGAAGATGAAGCAGAGGATGCAGCTTGCAAAATGGAGCATGCAATTCCTCCAAAGGTTCTTAGTCGGTTAATTTTATTTATGGATTTTGTCGAAAATTGCCCCCGGAGTGGAGATGATTGGCTTGATGGCTTTAGGCATAGCTGTGATGTAAATGAAAACAAAGATAACTGTGAGAAATGTCTTTCTAACTGCCTAAAAGAATTTAAACAGCAAAAAAAAACAAAAAAGGATGTCTTCAAAGAATCTCTAAGAGAGGTTGCTCCGGGAAATAAATGTAAAGTTGTAAAATTTAATGTTAAGTCTGCACTAGGAAAGCGACTTGCGGATTTAGGATTAATTAAAGGGACGGAAATTGAAGTGATAAAAGTAGCTCCACTTGGTGATCCAATTGAAATCAAATTTCGTGGATATAATTTATCGCTAAGAAAGGATGAAGCAAAAAATATTGGCATAAAAATGCTATAAATATTTTAAACAATATGACTAATACTGATAGGCCCCCAATTCCACTAATGATGGCAGAGCAAGATACTGAGGTCGAAATAATCGAAATAAAGGGTGGGAGAGAATTAAAATCTCGTCTTTCTGTAATGGGGCTATTGCCAGGTGTTGTGGTGAAAATAATAAAAAAATATCATACTTGTGGATATGTCTTAATGGTCAAAAATAGCAAAGTCGTGTTGGGTCGAGGAATGATTCAGAAAATAATGGTAAGGTAAATTTATAGTTAAAGTTTGTTTGTCCTAAACAAGTAAGGGCACTAAAGCTTAAGAGGAATATTAGATGGAACAAACCAAAAGATTAACAATAGCATTAGCAGGTAATCCAAATTCTGGAAAAACAACAATCTTTAATAGTCTAACAGGGTCAAGACAACATGTCGGAAATTACCCTGGGGTTACGGTTGAAAAAAAAGAGGGGCAATTTACCCATAAGGGGATTACGGTAAAGGTTATTGATTTACCTGGCACCTATAGTTTAAGTGCATATTCTGCCGAAGAATTAATTACCAGAAATTTTATTATAGAGGAAAAGCCTGATGTTATTGTCAACGTTATTGATGCCTCAAACATTGAAAGAAATCTTTATTTTACTGTTCAACTAATGGAACTTGGGGTTCCAATGCTTGCGGTATTTAATATGGTTGATGATGCCAAAGCAAAAGGGATTGAATTTGATTATAAAAAAGTTAAAGAATTATTGGGAGCCGAAGTAGTTCAAACTGTTGGCAATAAGGGTTCGGGAATGGCAGAGTTGCTTGATGCTATCATTAGAACAACCGAATCAACAAATAATAAAATTGAAAAACATTCTGTTCACTATGGCAAGGAGCTAGAATTTGAAATTAATAAAATAAAAGGAATGTTGATAACATCTGAAAATATTGAGGAAAAATACAAATCTCGATGGCTCGCAATAAAACTTCTTGAAAATGATCAAGAAATAAAAAAGACTATTACCTCTGACAGAATAAACACGGTGGTTAGAGAAGGTGAAGAGCGTCTTAGAAGTATTTTTAATGATGACCCGGAAATTATAGTTGCAGATAGTAGGTATGGTTTCATTTCCGGTATTTGTCGAGAAGCAATCAAAACGACAATTGAAGCACGGCGTTCAATGTCTGATAAGATTGACATGGTATTGACCAATAGGCTTCTTGGACTTCCTATATTTTTTGCCCTAATGTATATGGTTTTTGAACTTACTTTTACTGTTGGCGGACCACCCATGGATTTGATTGATAATTTTTTTGGGTGGCTGGGAGGAACGATTGAATCGTTTTGGCCAAAGGGTTCAGAAAGCATATTAAAAGCATTGCTGGTTGAAGGAGTTATCGGTGGGGTGGGTGGAGTAGTAATTTTTCTTCCTAATATTTTATTGTTATTCTTGGCAATTGCAGTATTAGAAGACACCGGATATATGGCAAGAGTTGCCTTTATAATGGATAGAGTAATGCACAAAATCGGACTACACGGCAAAAGTTTTATTCCTATGCTAATCGGATTTGGTTGCTCTGTTCCGGCGATTCTAGCAACTAGAACCTTAGAAAACAAACGAGACAGATTAACGACTATGCTTGTTGCTCCACTAATGAGTTGTGGGGCAAGATTACCAATTTACACTCTCTTCATTCCAATATTTTTCCCTACAAAATGGAATGGACTTGTTATGTGGATAATCTATTTTATCGGAATAACTTTGGCAATATTGTGTGCCAAACTCCTTCGCTCGACACTTTTTAAAGGCGAGACCACTGCTTTTGTAATGGAGCTTCCACCATATCGTATTCCTACTGCCAGGAGCGTGTTTATTCATATGTGGGAAAGAGGGTGGTTATATTTAAAAAAAGCAGGAACGGTTATTCTTGGAATATCAATTATTCTTTGGGTAATGACAACCTATCCACAGAAAAAAGTTTTTTCAAAAAATTACGACAAGATGAATACTCAGGCACAAATGAAGTATTTTGATTCAATAAAAAAATTAAATGCTGATTTACATCTAGATAATAATTCAACCGTTATTCTTGATGCAATAAAAACAGAAAAAGAGATGATGGACACTCAAGCCAAATTTCATAAAAATGAAAACGGATTTGTTAAAGCAAGTGAAGCTAAGGCAGTGAAAATAGCACAATTGATTTCTTCCAGTAAAGATGGCAAAATTCTTAAAGCATTTCTTAAAACAAGAGATGACATTAAAAAAGCAATGCTTAAATTTAACGATTCAGTAAAGGAAATAAAAAGAGGAACACCTGAGTATATTGTGATGGAAAATGGGCTAAATAATAGACTCAATAAAATTAAAAACATTAATAAAGATGTTTATTATAAAGTAGTATTGAAATTTATTGAAAACATCGAGGAACCATATTTAGAAAAGATTAAATCGATAACTCAATCCAAACAAGCGGAACAGATAGCGTTTTCTGTTTCCGGTAGAATCGGCAAGAGTCTTGAGCCTTTATTGAAACCGATGGGATTTAATTGGAAGGTAGGAACAGCTTTGATTGGGGCGTTTGCAGCAAAAGAAGTATTTGTCGCCCAAATGGGAGTAGTCTATTCAGTAGGTAATGCAGATGAAAATTCAGAATCATTGCGAGAGAGAATTAAAAAGGATTACACCCCTCTTGCAGGTTTTTGCATTATGTTATTTTGCCTAATCAGTGCACCCTGTATGGCAACCATTGCTGCCACAAAAAGAGAATCCAATTCATGGGGATGGGCAATCTTCCAATTGTTAAGCTTAACCATCCTTGCCTATGTTGTAACGGTGGCAGTTTATCAACTTGGAATATTGTTTTCAATTGGAGTATAAATGGAAAAACTAATAGTTATACTTATTGTGCTTATTGCCGTTTTTTACTTGCTGTGGTCTGCATATCAAACATTATCTGGGAAAAATAAAGGCTGTAGCCATTGTAGCAAATGCCCCACATGTAATAATAAACCAGATTCAGAGCAGGATTAGCCAAAATTCTGCAAATGGATTAGCAGCACGTTCTGACCTGCTACAGATTTGAAGGAGTGGTGGCGTGCGTGTCTTTTCAAAATTTTCAATCTTAAGCATCTCCTCATCCTCCGTTGTGGCCTAGTTTTGCTCGCCCCGTCAGGCACCAAAACAATTAACAAAAGAAATTAAACTAATAGATAGGGTTTGCTGAATAGACAAAATCAGAAACCACCCAAAATGCCAAAATTCGATAATTTTCTATTAAAC
>CAMZKK010000025.1 GCA_947311175.1 uncultured Planctomycetota bacterium
CTATATAATCAGTTATGGTCATCAGGTAAAAAATACATTGCTGATGTTGGTTTTGTAATGAAGGACGGAACATTTAAAAGAGCTGCCCGTTCAAACCCTATTCAATTACCAACCGAAATAAAAAACACAAACATTAGTAAGACTAACAAAACAATTAAGGGCAATACTTCACTCAACCCCCGCCCCACTTATAAACCGGAACAATTTATTACTTATGATAAACTTAAAACTGAGGTAAAACCGATAAATGAGGTTTATCGTGATATTAACGCAGAAGGTAAGATTATCGATGCTTACACCAGACTTAATAGCGAAGGACCAAAGGTCTTAAGCGGACGTTCTCCATTTGAGCCTACTCCGAAAAGTGAATTACTTGAAAATCATCGACTTAAAAAATTAGAAGAAAGATATAACCTAAAGATATCCTTAGAGTCAACCGGACCTGATGGGGAAATTGAGATTATAACCAAACCCCAAAAAACTCGTTTAAGGCTCAAGAAAAAACAATCCCCATCCATCGAAAAAAGAACTAATTATCTGTCATCTAAAATCAATAAAAAACCAGAAATTAGATTGCGTGCTACCTCTCGGTTAAAAGAAAATAACAAAATTAAAGATACCAACGCTACAGATTTTTTATCAGGGCTAAACATTGAGATAAAACCTGAACCCCCTCGATACTGGAAAGAAAAATCAAAAAAAACCAATAACAACAAAAAAAGCATTCAAAAAACAAAGACAAAGGCTAGTAGTCCCTCTGAATTTACAAAAGGGATTGACATAAACCATACCAAAAAAGTAAACAAAGAAATTGCAAAAACGCCGAATGAACGGAATGTTGACAAAATAGTATTTAATACAGAGCTTAATATTACAAGCATGGTGCCAACTGGAATGAATCTGAAAATTGATGGCAAAAAGATTAAACCTGATAATTCCGGAAAAATTTCCTTACAATGCACAATTGTTGACGGACAAGTAAATATTCCATATATCCTAGTAAATGATGACGGAGAAGCAAAACAGTCTGGAGAGATTTCCCTTTCTGTAACTTCTCGCAAGCATTATAATACCTGGGATACACTACGCACAGTTTAAACAAAAGATGAATTCCGGCTATTTAAGCATTATCCTTCATGCACATTTACCATACGTGCGTCATCCTGAGCATGATAATTTTCTTGAAGAACATTGGTTGTTTGAGGCAATTACAGAAACCTATATCCCTCTTCTTCGAGTGTTTGAACAACTGGAAAAAGAATCAGTCTCCTACAATGTCTTACTATCATTATCCCCAACCCTCGTAACCATGCTAGATGATGAATTACTGCAAGAGCGTTTCCTTAGGAGAGCCTATCGCATCCTTGCCCTTTGCGATAAAGAAATAGACAGGAACAAAAACAATTCAGAATTACTAAATATTTCAAAATGGTATCATAATTTTTTCTTAGAAACTATTGATTGGTTTGAAAATAAATGCAACTGCCGTTTGATTCAAAAATTAGCTGAAATATCTTCACATGGTAACCTTGATTTAATGACCTGCGGGGCAACTCATGGTTTTTTACCCTTAATAAAAAATGATGCAGGAGCAGTAAATGCCCAACTTCAAGTAGCATACGATTTTCATGCCAATACATTTGGTGCCCCTGCCTCCGGAATTTGGTTACCGGAATGTGCATATTATCCAGGGCTTGATGAAAATATTAAAAAAGCTGGTTTCAAGTATTTCATCTTAGATACCCACGGTATAGAAAATGCCGCAAACGCAAGTAAAAGAGGGATATACGCCCCCATATATTGCCCATCAGGAGTTGCGGCCTTTGCTCGTGACCCGGAAAGCAGCAAGCAAGTATGGAGTGCAGAAGAAGGATATCCGGGAGCTAATGAGTACCGCGAATTTTATCGGGATATCGGACATGAGCTTGACAATGAATACCTTGGCAATGTTTTGATTGATGGCAAGATAAAAAGTGACACGGGATTAAAGTATTATGCAATTACCGGAAATGAAAACAAATCAATCTACAATCCAAATTCCGCACGAGAAAAAGTAGCATTAGATGCAGGTGATTTTTTAAGCAAAAGACAACAACAAATAGAATACCTCTGTACACAGTTAGATAGAAAACCATTAATTGTCTCCCCCTACGACGCTGAACTTTTTGGACACTGGTGGTTTGAAGGACCTATGTTTTTAGATATTTTATTACGTAAAATCCATTATGATCAAACAACTATTAAAACCATTACTCCTGAAAAATACTTAGCGGAATATCCGGAAAACATAGAAACCACCCCAAATCCTTCAAGCTGGGGCGGTGAGGGTTATTTTGAGTTTTGGTGTAGCGATTGCAATAATTGGATTTTCCCATTATTAAATACTGCATCACATGAATTTAGCCAGCTGTTAAAAAAATATCCTGAAGAAAATATTTCTCCAATCCAAAAACGAATATTATGTCAATCGGCAAGAGAATTATTGTTAGCTCAGGCATCTGACTGGCCATTTATAATCCGCACCAATACCAGCCCGGAATACGCATCAAACAGAGTTAAAAGTCACCTCGCCCGCCTTCAAAAACTAAATAAAATGTTAGAAAGTAATAACATCGACGAGAATGAATTAGCAGCGATTGAATACACAGATAAAATTTTCCCAAATATAACCCCCTACCATTTAATCTAAATCCCTTGATTTTTGATAATCAAAAACATATTCTAAAAGATAATTAAGCAAGAAATATTTTATTCTTAAGCTATAGAAGGGGTATATAATTCAATGAGCCTTAGCAATTTTTACAATAGCCATACATTAGATTATCTTGCTGAAATTTTATGCAATAAGCTTGTCGCCAAACAAGATAATCCGTTTGCAGAAAATATTGTAATTTCTCAAAGCAAGACTATTAAAATATATCTTAACAAACACATGGCTGATATTAGCAATATTGCAGCTAATACGACCTATCTATACCCTCGCAACTCAATTAATTTTATTCTTGAAATCTGCGGTGTTGAAAGCCCTAATTGCGGATTAGATAGAGATTCTATGACGTGGCAGATATACCAATTACTACCAGAGATGGGTAAAGAATTCCCCCAAATAAAAAATTATTGTGAATTTAACGATGGTGATAAATACACTAGACGCTACCAACTATCAAAGGTTATTGCTGGTATTTTTGATAACTATATGGGCTATCGTGCCGACTGGTTACAGCTTTGGCAACAAGGTAAATCTGTCACTCAAAACCACTTAGGAGAAGATTTAAAACTTAATGAACATGAAAAGTGGCAAGCTAAGTTATGGAGGAAGCTGACAATTGAAAGCGTCAATAAACTATCATTTTTTAGTCCTGCAGAATTATTGAAAAAGAATATATCTAATGCTGAAAATATAAAAAAATTGCAAAAAAGACTAAATAATAGAATTTCAATCTTTGGCATTTCAAACCTACCAGCCGACTTCATTAATTTTTTTGTAATCCTTTCAGAGGTAATAGATGTTGATTTTTACTATATTACCCCTTGTGTGGAATACTGGGGAGATACCAACAAAAAAGAAGTAGCGCTGAACGGAATAGGTAATCCCCTCCTTGCTTGCTGGGGTGAACTAGGAAGAGATTTTTTCAACCTATTGGTTGAGCCATTTCACAATCTAATCGGTGGTGAAGATATAAACATTGAGAAAGAATTAAAAGACAAAACTATCTTACATGGAATACAGCAAGACATACTACTTAATTTAGAGCCAAGAGAGAGCAACCTCAACAAAGATTTTCAACCGGATGATTCACTCGTAATAAGTAATTGTTTTAGCGAAATGAGAGAAGTTGAGGTATTAAAGGACCAGATTATAAATTTTCTTACTGAAAAAAATCTAAAGCCAAGTGATATTGTAGTTTTAACCAATGATATAGAAAAGTACTTTCCCTACATCAAGGCTGTATTTGACTCATCAATCCCATTCACCATTGCAGATTGCTCAAGCCTACAAACTTCAACCATTGCTGAAACATTTTTAAGCATTATCAATCTGACTAATAGCAGAATGACGGCAAAAGACATTTTTGAAATAATTTCCAGTGAACGAATATCGGAGAAATTTAATTTATCTGCCGATGACTTAAATGATATTTCAGAATTTATTACCAATGCGAATATTGCTTGGGGAATAGACAAACAACACAGACAGCAAGTATCAAACAACAAACAAAGTGAAATAAATACTTGGAAGTTCGGTTTCAACCGTTTATTTTCCGGCTATGCTTTTGATTACGAAGAACCGGTTTCAACAGGAGAATTACCCCTGCCCTTGCCTTGCGAAAAAGGAACTCAACTTGGTAAAATGAAACAGATTACCGACATGATATTTAATTACACCCAACGATTAGCCCAATCTATCTCCCCAAATGATTGGCATAAATTATTAATTACAATCATTAATGATTTCTTTTATATTCCGTCAGATAAAAATGAAAATCTGCAACCTATCTATGACGCAATCGACAGCCTACACTCAATATGGATAAAGACAAATACCTCAGAAGATTTACCCTCTAGCGTAATTATTTCTGCTCTCAAAGATATCCTTAGCGACAGCTCTTCGGGAGGTGCAAATTTCTTTAGAGGGGGTATTACATTTTGTCGTTTATTGCCAATGAGAAATATTCCATTCAAGGCAATCTGCATAATTGGTTTAAATGAAGGAGAATTTCCAAAAATAGATAGAACCCCTGGCTTTGATCTTTCGGTTAAGGATTCTCGTAGAGGAGATAGATCTGTTAGAAAAGATGGTCGTTTTATATTTTTAGAAACCATTATGGCTGCAAGAGAATACCTATATCTAAGCTATATCGGACAAAGCAATATTACAAATGAAAGCATTCCACCGTCAATCTTAATTTCAGAATTACTTAACTACTTGTCTTCAACAACCAAGATAAGTGAAGATAAATTTATAACCAAACATCCATTGCAATCATTTAATATTAATTACTTCAATAATAGTTCAAATCTCTTCAGCTACTCTAACGCAAATCTTGAAGCGGCAAAAAATATCCAAACCACGAGCAATACAACCAAATCGTTTTGTCCACAACCTCTTGTAATTCCAACTACTGAGGAAATGACATTTTCTTTTAATGAGTTTGTAAAATTCTTCATTTGCCCTGCACAATTTTTTCTAAATAACCGACTTGGAATAAATCTTTTCATAGATAGCCTTGCTGAGTTTAGAAATTGTGAACCTTTTTCCATAAGCCCTATGGAAAAGGGCTGTTTAAAATCTTTTTTCTTAGATAATAAATTCACCAAAAGATTTTCCAATATTTCAAAAGTAAGCAAATTAAAAGGTAATATCCCATCCGGAATTTGGGGAGAAGAAACAATTGAAGAGATTGAAGAAATAACCTCAGAATTGTATCAATCAACGATAAATTGCTTAGGCAAGCGAAAGGAAAGCAAGTCTTCATCTATCTATTTTGAGATAGATAAACGCCAAATCAAGCTTCAGGGAGAATTCAATAATTTACATTCAAACGGACAAGGATTTTATCGTGCAGGAAAGATTAGAAACAAAGATAAATTAATGGCATGGATATGGCATCAACTTATAAATAAAGCAGGTTTCTCTACCACCACCACAATTATTGGGTATAACGGAAAAAAAATTGAAGGTTGGATATTTGATGCATTCCACGAAGATAACCTTGAAAATCTAATTGAATTATTTTATGCAGGCGGACAAAAACCATTACCATTATTTGAGCATACCTCTGCAAACCTATGTATTGAAAAACAAAAATTTATAAAAGACGAGAAAGAGGTTGATTATCAAGAATTAATTTCTAAAGTCAGTAAATACTGGTCTGGAGGATATACAGAATACGAACGCGATATAAATGTCATGGAAAACAAAATCTGTTTCGGTGACGATTCGCCAATATATAACAAAAAAAACTTTGCCGAGATTGAATATAGTGCCGATTGCACATATGGCAAAATGATTGAGGAGATAGAATTTTGCAACCTCTAAATCTAACCGAAAAAGTTCCACTAACGAAGACTTGCCTTATTGAAGCAAGTGCTGGCACCGGCAAAACATACTCCATTACCAATATTTATTTGCAAGCAATTTTAAGCGGAATAGCGATTGAAAAGATTCTTGTTGTCACATTTACAGAAGATGCAACAAAAGAATTAAAGTCGAGGATTAGGGAAAACATCCATTCTGCATTAAAAATATTCAACGATGAAGGCAATCTAAAGAATAAAACGATTGAAAATATTTTCAAACTTTTCTCTTCCTTAGAGCAAAGCATAATTAAAGAACGACTAACAAATGCACTACTATTTATTGACCAAGCAGCGATTTATACTATTCATGGTTTTTGTCAAAGGGTGTTGCTTGAAAACGCTTTTGAAAGCGGGGTTGATTATGAATCCGAATTAATCCCCGATCTAAGCGAGTTGCTTGAAGAAATTTGCCAAGATTTTTGGAGAGAGAATTATTTATATATTTCTAAAGCAGAAAAGGAATATTTACAAAACATTAACAGTGACGATATTCAAGAATTTGCAAATGAATTATTGAGATTTAAAGAGATAACATATGTAAATAACACAATTGATAAAGATTTGTTATTACCGCCAGATGATTTAGACGAAATTAACAGCCAATACGAACAAGCAATCTTAGATGTATCGCCTTGGATAAAAAAAGCAAAAGAAGGAACTTTATATAATAAATTATTAGAACTTTTCAAAAGAAATGAAGCAAATTGCAAAAAGGCTGGGAAGTCTCCAAGTTTAGAAAAGAATTTAAACAACTTAATTAGCTCATTATGTTCATTACCAAAGACCAAAGGAATGGCTAACTTTACTCTTTATTCCAACAATAAGGTTGCCTGTCAATTAGTAAAGAAAGATGCAATAGAGCATCCTTTGTTTGCTATCTGCACCAACCTAAAACCAATTTGTGAGCAAAAGCAAGAACTCAACAAAAAACTTGAAGAAATCAACAGACGAAGGGTAAGCTTAAAAAAAGTTGAATTAATAACTAAATTAGATAAATTTCTCAAAACAGAATTAAAAAAAAGAAAACAGCAACAAGGAATTATGTCGTTTGACGACCTTACCAACAACC
>CAMZKK010000026.1 GCA_947311175.1 uncultured Planctomycetota bacterium
ATGATTTGTGGCATATAGCTTTTTCTTTTAATGATTGCTATGCTAATAATTCCGCCAAGAATAATACAACCGATTGCATAACCAAGAACGCCACAATCATCTCTCCATGACTTGAAGGTGACGCTTATTATGTCGTGAATTCCGTCAACCGTATAGCCACAAATAACTAAAGGAGATTTTTCTGCAACAGCTTCTGATGAACCGGGTTATCCTTTCCTGCTAATAATCCCATAAAGCTGGTTTCATCCAAAAATGCTGCTATTGCACATATCGGGATTATGTATGAAATTCGGTTAACAATGCCGGTAAACTTGATTGGTTTGATGATAATTGCAACTATGGAAAGAATTCCGCCAAACAGCCATAAGATTGCAGAAGCCCATTCTAGAGAACTGTCTTCCGTAACCAATGCTACCCGAGATTCAGTTGACGAATAACTATAAATCACGGTAAAATAAACCGCCATCATTAACAAGGATACCATATATGATATATAAAATTTCTTAGTCATAAATTATACTCTATAATTATTTTTTTTTAAAATCAAGCTGTTTTTTTAGCTTTAAATTTCTACTAAGGAGTCTTGGTTTATTATCGTTATCCTTGACATTCCTTTATTATATATCAAAATATATAAATTATTGTTAGTTATTAATTAATAGATAAATTGGAGGTTATTATGGGTAAAGTTATTCTTGTTGGGCACTGTGAACATGATAGTGGTAAGATTGTTGATTCTTTATTACGAGCTGGATTTAAGGAATTCAAATCTGCGGATTCTGTTGATGAAGCGGTTGGCTTTTTGGGAAAAGAAGATATTTCTTTGTTTGTTGGCAATCGAGTTATTGGCAGTGATGAAAAGGGGGGAATTGCCCTTGTTGACAAGGTTAAGGGTTGTGATGAGGGGAAAGATATTCCGATAATGATTCTATCAGGATTTGAAGAGACGCAAAAAGAAGCTGTTGAGCATGGGGCTGTTCAGGGGGTTGGTAAGGCAGTGATTGCGAGCGATGAAACAATTAATGAGTTTAAAAAATATGTTGGGAGATAAATAATGGCTAAGAAAGTAAAACGAATTGGAGTGTTAACTTCAGGTGGAGATTCGTCTGGAATGAATCCTTGCATTCGAGCGGTTGTCCGAACTGCGATTTATCATGGGCTTGAGGTTTATGGTATTAGACATGGGTATCAGGGATTAATTGACGATGATATAAAAAAAATGAATACTCGGAGCGTGTCAAATATTATTTCTCGTGGTGGGACAATCTTAAAGACTGCAAGGTGCCTGGAATTCAAGAAAAAGTCAGTAAGGAAAAGAGGGATTGCCAATTTAGAAAAACATAAAATTGACGGCTTAGTAGTGATAGGTGGCGACGGCTCTTTTCGGGGTGCTGAGGCATTATATGAAGAGGGTGGAATAAAAATTATTGGCTTGCCCGGAACTATTGACAATGATATCGCTGGCACAGATTTTACCATTGGATATGATACTGCGATGAATGTTGCGATGGAGGCAATTGATAAGATTCGTGATACTGCCGCCTCGCATGACAGGATTTTCTTTGTCGAGGCGATGGGGAGAAATGCCGGAGCATTGGCTCTTAGTGCAGGAATTTCCGCAGGTGCAGAAGAGGTTCTTGTTCCTGAGGTTCCTACGGACATTGATGCCCTTGCAAAGAAACTTGAGAATGGAATAAAGAAAGGGAAAACAAGTTCAATTGTGGTGGTTGCCGAAGGTGATGATGCCGGCAATGCCTTTGTTGTTGCCAAAAAAGTTGAAGAGAAAACAGGGCTAAAATCACGAGTTTCAGTTTTGGGTAATATGCAGCGTGGCGGTAGTCCTACTGCATTTGAGAGAATGCTTGCCAGTCGTCTTGGGCTTGCTGCTGTTGAGGGTTTGTTGGCAGGGCGGAGTGGTGTTATGGCAGGTTTGGTGGCTGGGAAGATAAAATTCTCCAAAATCAAAAAAAGTTCTACTGCCAAAAAGAAAATATCAAAAGAGTTGCTTAATCTTGATAAAATCTTGTCTATATGATTTATTGTGTTGGTCTAAATCCGGCGATTGATAAGGTTTTATTGGTTGACAATTTTACAATTGGCTCTCATCGAAGGGTTAAGGTGGTGGGGAGATATGCAGCGGGTAAGGCTAGTAATGTTGCTCGAATATTAAGCATTCTGGGGGTGAAGTCATCATTGATGGGATTTGTTGGACAAAAAGATTATAGGTTTTTTGTTGAAAGTTTTAAAGGTAGTTTGGTAACTCCTCTTTTTTCGCAAGTTGACTTTCCGGTCAGGGTGAATACCACCGTAATTGATTCTATATTAAATACTGAAACTCATTTACGAGAAGAAGGTGAAGTTGTAACCAGTAGTGATTATTTGAGATTTGAAAAATATTTATTATCAAAAATTAACAAGGGTGATACCGTTGTTTTCTCAGGCTCTATTCCTGTCGGGATAGAGCCAGACTTGTTGTGTGCAACTTTGCAAAAAATTATTGATATGGGAATTCGTGTCGGAGGTGATTTTAATGGTAAAATCCTTGAGATAATTAATAATTTACCATTAGATTTCATAAAACCTAATCGTGATGAATTTTCAAAATTGATAGGGGTAAATATTAATTCACACGATGAACTTGTTGAGCATGCTTTAAGGTTTTTAAATAGTGAAACGAAAATAAAAAAAATTATTTTGTCTGATGGTCGTTATGGTGCAGGAATATTTACGGCTGATGAGGTGTTTTGGGCAAAAGCAAAATCTTCAATTGAGGTGAAATCTACCGTTGGGGCAGGTGATGCCTTACTTGCCGGATTTCTTGGTGGTTTAGAACGTAGCGAATTATTAGAGATTAAAGGTATGATAAAAACGGCTGTATCTACCGCATTGAGTTCGATCTGCTCTTTAGAGGTGGGGGTTGTTAAGCTTGCGGAAATTGCCTTTTTTCGTCAAAATCTTTCAATCTCTCGATTAAAATAAAATATATTCTAAAAATAACCTTAAGGAAATTTCCACTTTAGACGATTTATTTACTGAAAGCTTTGATGAATTATTAAAATTTACAATAATTATTTAAAGTAAAATGAAATAAATTAAAAGTTTTCGGTAAAATAATGATATATTAATAATAGTATATTATGTTTTGCTGGTAATTTTTATTTTTTTTGAGAGGAATTGAGATGAAGACTGATTATGTAAAAGTATTTTTGATGGGTGTTGCAGTTGCAATTTTGGCTGTTATGGCATTTGGCTCTGGTAAATCGGTGAGAAGTGATTTGTTGATGGCTGCTGATAGTAGTGCATCTGCTGGTGGGTTAATGGTAATGTCGCTGACAGGTGATGTTTTTGTGGTTGTGGATGGAGTTAATCGCCGAATGGCTGTTTATGATTACTCTTCATCAAAAATCAAGCTTAAGGCAGCAAGAAATATGGAATATGATTTAAAGGTCAATAAAGATCTCTCTAGCAGATCAGGTCTTAACTTTGATTCTGTTCGAAAGATGGCGACCAGAAAGAAAAAATAAATAAATTTTTATAACTTTGGAATATTGAGGAAATATTGTAATGGCGGATAATTTTTTAACTTTTGAGCAGACTATGGAGAAACTTGGAGTTACCGAAGAGGAACTTTTGAATATGGTAGCGTCTAATGAGCTTCGTGCATTTATGAAAAATAGAGAGATGCATTTTAAAGATGTTGATATTTCTGGAGTTACAAAAGATATCGTAGCAGATGCGGTTGTTGAGGAAAAAGAGGCTGTAGATGATGGTTTGCAGATAGATGATGGAGTTTTGGTTATTGCAGATGATGAAGATAACGATCTTGCTCCACCTGAGGCAGAAGTTATTACTGAGCAAAAGTCAGCAATTAAGGAAACCGTTATTACAGATGCTGTTGGTGTAGATAGTGAAGATATTTCCGAGATGCTTGATGATGAGCCAGACTCAGATAATGACTTAATTGTTGAGCCTGACGAGGAGATTATTGAACCAGAGGCAGTTACAGAAACAAGCGTGGAGGTCGTAATGGGTAACGATACTGAAGACAAAACGATTATTATTGATGATGATATTTCTATCGAAGATGACGAGATAGAGCTATCTGTGGAATCTGATAGTGGGGTTGGTCTTGGAACTGAGGAAATAGTTTTTGAAGATGATGACTTGTCTATTGGACTTGAAGATGAAGATGAAATGGTAACAGAACAAGTAACGATTGAAGAAGAGGCAATTTCTGTCGATGATGATGAGCTTGCTATTGAAGATGATGTGGTTGCTGCAACAGCTATTATAGACGATGATGATATGTCTATTGACGAAGAGCCTGAAGCTATTGGTCGAGGTGGAGCTAAAAGAAGCCAACGCACTTCAGCTAGACGAAGACCTCCTGTTGATTCTTCGGAAAAAATACCTACAGGAAGTCTGATTTGGGCAATTCCAATCGCGGCTACATTTTTAATCTCTTTGATTCCACTAACTTCTCTTTTTTCTGAGATTTCTCAAGGATTTTCAATTCAACCTAGTACATATACTGGTGCTGAGATTGATTATAACGCTCCAATTCCAAAATCAGACGGTTTGTTTGTCCCTGAACACCTTGAACCATTGATTGGGGTTAAGGATGGAGAATTAGATCCTCAAGGTGCTTTAAGTTGGATGGGTGAATTACGTAAAGTAGACAATAAGATGACATTAAAAAAATTCGCCGATAAATACGGAACAATTCCTCCCGCTGATTCGACTGAGCCTAGTGCTAAGGATAAGGCAGATGCTGGGGCAGGTGATTCTGGTTCGAATTCGGAAGACAATAACGATAAGATTGATGATAATGAAAAAAAATCTTCTGCGGATGATGATAAAGATAAGGATTCTGACTCTGTTAAGAAAGACGTAAAAAAAGATGGTGATAAAAAGAAGGCTGATGATAAAAAGAAATCATCAGACGACGATGACAAATGGAATTATTAAAAAACTTTTGTCTTGAAAATAATTTAACAATGGCAACGAGTTTGATTTATTAGTATAATAAGACAGTGAAACATATGTGGGTGAAGTTCGCCCGCATATGTAGTTTCAGACGAAAATAAAAAATTGATTAGGGAGATATTTGAAATGTTAAAAAAATGGGGATTAGCAGTTTTGGTTTCTGGAGTAATGGTGCTTAGTATTGGTTGCGATACTACGCAAGTGACGGAACTTAAGGCTGAAAATAAAAGATTAAACGCAATCAATATGGAGCATGTCAAAGAAACACGTGCCTTGCTTAAGCAGTTAGAGGCACTTAGGAATAGTGATAGCCTTAGTCAAGCTGATATTGATGGTTACAATAAACAGATTGACTATCTAAAGAAAAAGTTAGCTTCACGGTCAGGCAGAAATGTATTAACAGACACCCAAAGACAAAAACTATTGCAAATTGCTAATGCAATTGGTGGTGAACTTATTGGCAATAGAATTCTTTTGCCAGGTGATTTTCTGTTCTCTTCAGGCTCTTGGTCTATTCGTCCAGGTGCAAGAGGAATGTTGAAGGATATGGCAGGCGTTCTTGCTCCTGAAAATTTTGGTTTGATGGTTATGGGACATACCGATAACGAACCAATCAAAAAACTCAAGAAAAAAGGCATCAAGTCAAACCGTCATTTATCATTAATGAGATCACTTGCGGTTGTTAATTATTTAGAACGTTACTGCAAGTATCCAAGAAAACTTATTTATCCAGCAGGGTGGGGTGAGCTTCAACCTGTTGCGAGTAATGCTACCAAGCGAGGTAGAGCGAAAAATCGAAGGGTTGAGATTTTTATAGATCCTGATCTTAGTAATTTGATTGTTAGCTCCGCTATTCTTGATGTTGCTCCAGTTGGTGCAGATGTAGGTGGAACAATAATTTCAAATGAGGCTCCGCCGATGATAGAGGTTGCTCCAGCAAAACATAATAGTGCTAGATGGGAAAAGTAAAATAATCTTTTGCGTTTTAATTTTGTTACAGCCTCGCTTTTTACTGCGAGGCTGTTTTTTATGATGGCTATTTAAATTATGAAAATACGTGCTAAGTTTATTGTCTCTATAATCGGGGTTATGTTTGTAACTTTTTTGATTGTTCTTTTGTGCATTTTATTGACACGTGCAGGCTCACTTTTGTCTCAACAAAAGATAAGCAATCAACGGACGGCAAGATTGATGGAAAATATGCTTAGTCAAAGGGTAGTATTCAACAAAACAAATAAAGTAAATGACTGTAATAAGCAAGTTTGTAAACTGGCAACTGTTTTGGCAAACTCTAGAGTGCTTGTTGGGGAATGGTCAATAATTGATGACAATAAAAAAATCATTATTAATAGTTCGGGAATAACAAAAAAAACAGATTGTTCGCTGAGGAGTATAGATAATCACTTTATTGTAGGTAATAATAGATATATCTTGTCTGTTAAAATAAATAAAGAATCTTTATTTGTTAAAATCATTGAAGGCATGGATACCATTATTATCGGTATGTTTGCCGGTATTTTTTTTCTGGCATGCGTGGTATATCTTCTCACCTCAAGGTTAGTGCTTGAACCTGTTTTGAAGGTTCTTGCTATGACTAGAATTTTAAAATATGGAGGAAATTTAGGACATACTCATTTGACAAAGCGGAAAGATGAAGTCGGAGAATTGGTTAATTCATTTGTTGACATGTCAAAAGAGGTGTCTGATAATAGAGTGAATCTACAAAAAAAGATAGATGAGAAGATTAAAGAAATTGCGAATAAGCAAAAAACTATTGCCTTTCAGGATAGGCTTGCAGCTACCGGAAAATTGGCATCAGGGGTCGCGCACGAGATTAATAACCCTCTTGCTGGCGTGATTAATGCGGTTGATAGATTACGCAAGGGAAATGTTGAAGATTGCCGAAAGGAAGAATATTTCGAATTAATTATGGATGGCTTGCAGCGAATAAAGGATATTGTCGCTAGCATTTTGGTTTTTGCCAGAAAAGAGCCTATTGTTGAAGAGGTTGATATTAGAGAACCAATTCAAGGGGCAATTGATTTTTGCAGACATAGATTTGAAAAAAATAAGATTACTTTAACTGAAGATTGGGACAATATAAATGTAAAAATAATGGCAGACAGTAAAGAGTTGCAACAAGTATTTTTAAATCTCTTAGTTAATGCCATTGATGCGGTGGATGAAAATATTGAGGAGAAAAAAATTACGATTAGTTCTTCAATTGAAGATTGCAAGGTTGTGGTTTCAATTTCAGATAATGGGATTGGAATGGATGACGAACAGATTCAGAAAAGTTTTGAATTGTTTCACACCACAAAGCCGGTAGGCAAGGGGACGGGATTAGGAATTTCGATTTCAAATGATATCATAAACAGAATAAACGGTGAGTTGTTATTAGAGAGTAAAAAGAATGAAGGCACTATTGCCTATGTTCGCCTACCTTTAGTCAAACAGGATGTAATATGAAAACATTATTAGTTGATGATGAAAAAATATTGAGAGTTACGGTTGGTGATTCTCTAACTGATGCCGGACATATTGTTTCTTTGGCAGAGGATGGTAAAGTGGCGATTTCAATGCTTGATAGTGATTTTTTTGATTGTGTGATAACAGATTTGAATATGCCTTTTGTCTCAGGGGAAGAAGTCCTGTCTAATGCAATTTCAAAAGATGTTGAGGTGGTGGTTATTACCGGAGTTGGGTCGGTTGCTTCTGCAGTCAGTGCTATGCGTTTAGGGGCATTTGATTATATAGAAAAGCCTTTTGAGATTGATGAACTGCTACTAATATTATCAAAGATTGAAAAAGTTAAAAAATTAAAGGACGAGGTTAAGCGATTACGGTTGGCGCTTGATAGAGAAAAAGGGTTTTCTCGGGTTATTGGTGATAGCAAGGGAATTGTTCAAGCACTTGAGATTGCAAAAAAAGCATCAGGGGTTGAAGCTGGTATTTTGATTGAGGGGGAGAGTGGCACAGGCAAAGAGGTTATTGCCAAGGCAATTTACGAAGAGAGTGATAGGTGCGATAAAGCTTTTGTGGTAATTTCGTGTGGTGTTTTATCAGAAAGTCTATTGGAGAGTGAATTGTTTGGTCATGAAAAAGGTGCGTTTACCGGTGCAGAAAATCGCCGACGAGGTAGGTTTGAGATGGCTGATGGAGGCATTGTTTTTCTTGATGATATTGACGATATGCCGTTTTCAACTCAAGTTAAATTATTAAGGGTTTTGCAAGAGGGTACGGTGGAACGTGTGGGCAGTACAGAATCCATAAATGTTGACATAAGGGTAATTGCTGCTACTAAGGTAGATTTGAAAAAAATGGTTGATGATGGTAAATTCAGAGAAGACCTTTATTATCGGCTAGATGTAATTAAAATTATTTTGCCTCCGCTTAGGGATAGGATAGAAGATATTCCTATTCTCGCCGCGAACTTTATTGCTAAACACGGCAAAGGGGTTGATTATAAAATTTCCGAACAAGCAATGATTGCTTTAAAAAATAATTTATGGCAAGGAAATATCAGAGAGTTAGAAAACGCTATCTTGCGAGCTATTATGCTATGTGGAGATAATAAAGAATTGTCCGTTGCTCATCTTTTGCCATCTTTAGATGTATCAAAAGGTAAAATAAATCAACGAGGAGATAAGTTAAGATTGTCTTTGAAAGCGGTGGTTGATGATGCTGAAAAGGTGACGATTTCCGCAGCTCTTGAAGAGACTAATGGAAACAAAACGGAAGCAGCTAAATTACTTGGGGTTAGTAGAAAACACTTGTGGACTAAAATGGTAAGGCTTGGGATGTAACATGGCACTATTTTGTAAAATTTGCAAAGATACGATGAATGCTAGCAATAGTGTCCGTTGCACTAAATGCCGAAGTTTGGTGTGTGAGAATTGTCTTAGAGATATTGAAAAAAAATATGTAAAAATTGTATGTCGGTATCAAGCAAAGATAACAAAGAGCAGCCTCAAAAAACGAGCATTGCCTCGTTAGTTCTAAAAAAAATAAAAGAAAGTGTCATTGTTAGATGGGTAAAAAGTAGAGAAATATTTTTTGAAGCAAACAGTCAGTATTTTATCTTTGGATTTTTATTGGTACTAATTTTTATTTTGATGGTGTTTGTACCAAGAATAAGGGCTCATTACTATCGAGGGAAGTTGAACTCCGAGAATACTGCGGAGGCAATGTATGCGGAAAGAATTTTAATTGATTCAGGGGGAGAATCGGTTGTAGATGAGATGATAGATGAAGTCACCTACGGTAAGGATATTTCAAGGATTCGTGCAATGCGAGTTCTAGGTGAAATAGGATGCGTTCGTGCCTTGCCACTACTTAAGGGCATTTTGAAAGATTCGGAAGAAAGTAAAGAGATAAAGGCTTCGGCACAAGAAGCAATTATTCAAATCGTAGAATATTAATCTCAAATAAAATTTAATATTTATTAAAGAACGCATTCCATGTTGTCGATTTAATTTAATATAAGAGGAACATTAAAACACATTAAGTGAATTTTCCCCAAAGTTCACTTCCTCAGAAAAAGACCCAGAGGTCCCCCAACCTCTGGGTCCTCCCTTATATCTAAATTTCGCAGTTGGAATTTAGGTAATACTATTTTTTCATTCCAAATTTTTATACGTGAGCCAGGCTATATTATGAATGAAAATTTCAAAATCAAATGGTTTGATGAAGTCAAATCGACCAATGATACCCTTGCTGAAATGATTGCAGAAAATCATGAATTGAAAGGTGGTTTGGTGGTTGCTGCCAACAGACAGACAAAGGGCAGAGGCCGTTCAGGAAGGGTATGGCAGACTTTTGCGGGCGAGAGTCTTTGTTTCTCGGTTTTGATAACCTCAAAAATTGCTAAACTTCAGACATACTCTTCTCTTCCAATGTGTTTTGCATTAGCGGTTAGACACGTGCTTGTTGCTTATGGTCTTAATGCAACTATTAAATGGCCGAATGATGTCTTGATTAATGACAAAAAAATATGCGGTATTTTATCGGAACAGTTGAAAAATCATAAAGAAGGTTTGTCGTTTGTGGTTGGAGTAGGAGTAAATGTTGGAATGGGTAAAGAATCACTTGATAAGATTGACAGACCTTCAACATCAATTATGTTTGAGAGTGGTGATGATTATCCTCCGAACAAGGTGTTAGATAAAATTCTCGCTGAATTGAAGCCTCGATTAAAAAAATGGGAGAAACAGGGGTTTTCTGCAATTAAAGACGAGTGGTTGAAAGCTGGTGGAAATATTGGACAAAAAATATCAGTCCATCAAGGAATTAAAAAAATCTCGGGGATAGTCTATGGTTATGGTTCGTCAGGAGAGCTTCTTCTTCTCAATAATGATGGCGACATAAAACAAATTTGGTCAGGAGAGATATCTTTAACCTAAATTTAAACTGCGGAATTTAAGTTTAAATTTGTTATAATTTTTATGAAACTTGAATCTTAGGCATCATTTAATTACAATCTTTTCAAATTGTTTTTGGGGGTTTTGATGACTGAGTTTCGTATTAAAAAAAGAATTATTTTGGGTTATTTATTTATCCTGATTGTGTTTGGAAGTAATTGCCAAGCGAATGATGATTTCAGAAGTAAACTTCGTTTAAAGTTTAAGAGTTGCTTTTGGGGAATGGCGTGCGCTGAATCTGTATTTAATAATAATGCGTTTGCGAACAAAAAAAATGTAGGAAACAGCTTTATTGAAAAAGAATTATTAAAATTCTCAACTTCAATCATAAAAGAAGGCGGCTTTGCCCCTGATGTTTGTTTGCCGACTGAGATTAATTTGCGTTTCAATTCCGGGCAAAAAATATTGGATGCCTATAAAGATTTGCTTGTTCGGCAAAGTAAAATTGGAGGTAGAAGTAAAAAGCTGTTATTTATAATACCTTTGGCAATGGCATATATTAGAATACCTGAGGATGCATATAGTGCCGCTGAATTTATTGCGTATAGTGATGAGCCGAATAACAAAAATTTACTTGGTTCGGCAAGGGCATTTGTGTCGCTTTTTCACTCGGTCATTCGTGAAAATTATGCAACACGTGAAGATGCCATTAATAGAGCGATTAAGGATTGTGGAATTGATGAGGTAAGGTTAGAGCTGAAGAGAATCATTTCCGATCAACCTCTCGATGCTATAAGTGTCAATCCGGCAGAAGTAATGGCTGTTGTGTTTAGAGCATGGTATGATAGTTCGTCTTATTCAGGAGCATTAATGAAATTAGGGAAGGATTCAACATTTGTTGAACGTTCTTTGCTCGGTGCACTTGCCGGAGCAACTTATGGAATAAAAGAAATCCAACATAAATACTGGCCACCGATTTTTGTTTGCCAAAGATTAGAGCGAACCTGTAATCAGATAGGCAGTCTTGCAGCGGACGGCATTTTGTTGCCGGTCAAAAATTATAAAGAATGTCAAACCGCTAATGCCGAGCAGAATATTGATACAAATAATAAAGTTCCGGTTGAGTCAAGAGAAAAACTTTTAATGGCACCTCCAGAGATTCCATCTATTCCCGAAATACCTGATGTGCCGAATGTTTTAGAGATGACAAAGGCTCCAAATTATAAAGTGACTGATGTCAATAAAGTTAAAATAAATCAGGGTAGTGTGAAATATCAACATTCACAAAAGGTTATAACTGCGGCAGATGTGCCTCTTGTCAAACAACGTGCATCTTCTCGTGGAGGAGCTAAATTAAAATTATATTGGCTAAATCAATAAATAGTATGAAGAAACAAGAATGTGGGAAAAATATTTCAAAGGGAATCGTAGAGGTATTTTGTGGTGTCTTGCCATTCTCTATTATCGAGGATTTTTTTAGTTGCAATAATGGGGCGCTGCCAAATAGTGTTTTTGATAATGGTGTCGCCTCTATCCTTTACAGTTTACTTGCGGAATACAAACAGCTTTCAATACTTAATGTTGATTCTCGAGCAATGATAACAGAATATTGTAGAGGGCTTGCTGCTAGAAAAATTGCTTTAGAAAATGATTTAAGAATTATTGGAGTAGAGTTCACGATTGTAGGTATTTGCGGGGTTTTAAGTGGTGGCTTTGGAAAGATTTATAATCTATATGAAGATAAATCTTTACGTCATAGCTCTGACATTGATTTGTTGATTGCTGAAGATGATATTGACAAAGCTCTGGAAATATTTTCTGAGTTTGGATATGAACCATTTCGCAAAGATGGTAGTTGTTCAGTAAAAAAGGCAAATGTAGTTATTGATATTGCAAATAAGCCGAGTGAGATGTTGACAATTACCTCAATCTCAGAAGAGGCTTCACTCTTCAAAGAGCTTGATTGGAATTGGCAGTCACGAATTGAAGATTCTTCATTTTCAGGATTTAGGCAATTTGATACAGAGACAGAGCTTGTATTTCAATTACTTCATTTCTCTTATAAACATCGCGGAGAAAAAATGATTTGGGCATTAGACTTATATCTCCTTTTTTGCCAGCTTGAAGATACACGGATATTCATCAGCAATGCGAAAAATAGTGTTTTGCGTAAAAACCTATGTTTCGCAATCTCTCAAATTATTGAAATATTTGATTTAGCAAAAGATGATAAAATTTACCGCATTTTTTCAGAATTAAAACGAGGAATATTTTATCCGTTTTATAATTATATTTACCATAAGAGCTTTCATTCTAACCATAAGGATTCAGGATATTTATTAGCATTTTTTGCTGGGGATTTAAGGGTTAAGATAGTAATGATAAAATCTCTATTAAGGCCTCCCGAGTATCGTATAAAAACAAATACAGGTAATAATAATTTGCTTGGCTATTATCTGAACATCCCGATTAGGATTTTAAAGGCTTTTCGGTGATTCTATATTGGAGTGGAAAATAAAAACTTGCGTAGGGGTGATTTGTTCGATAATATTTAGATGTACTTACACAGGAGAATTTAGATGTATTATCATCAAAAAGAAAAAATATCCCATCGAATTGTAGCTGACGAAGCGGTGATAGTAAATCTTGATAGCGGTGAAATGACGGTGCTTAATCCAGCTGGGGCAAAGGTGTGGATTGAGCTTAATGATGGCAAGTCGATTGAGCAAGTTGCAGATGAGCTAAAGAACTTTTGTCTTGAGATAAGTGTTTATGCACTTAATGAATTTGTTGAAGAGCTTTGCATAAAGGGCTTGTTGAGGAAAAGCAATGAGCCCTCTAATTTAAAAACAAAAATTGCAGATACTATTTCTAAAGATAAACTAGAGGCGCTACCACAAATTATAAGTTATGAAAAATTAGAGACATTAGCAGGGATTTGTGGCTCAGGTTATACCGGAGAAGCAATGGCAGATTGTCGCACAAGTGGATTGGGGTGTTGGGATATAGCTACCTAGCCACCAGCCCCTCCAGCGTAATATCGTCGAAGGCAAGC
>CAMZKK010000027.1 GCA_947311175.1 uncultured Planctomycetota bacterium
CTATCATATTTGGCATTGTAATAATTGTCATTTTTGCGAAGAAAAAGAAATATTTAGAGGTGAAGATAACCTTAGCGGTAAGATTGAAATATTGCAAGAAAAGTTAATGATAGAAACTCGCAGACCTGAAAATAGAATTGTTCAAATCGGCGAGCTTATTGATTATGATGAAGAATTGATTGGCTGGTCTTCTGCAATAGCTGCTCACATCTTGGCAATTTATATTCATAATAGATTATCACCCAATATGCGAATTGCCGGTAAGCTCGCAAGGCTATATTTACGCACAGCATGGCTTTATCGTGAACAAAACTACTCAACTGATGTGAGAGGAAAGATTGCCATTGAACCGGAATTAGCAGTGGTTTTAGAAGATTTAAAGACAGAATGGGAAAACGGACCCTTTGATGAAGCTTCGTCAATGGCAAAAGCGATAGAATACTATAAACTTGAGTTGGAAAATATAGGCAGGCTTGATAATATAAAACAAGAAGTATCAGTAATGATGTTGTTGATGTCGATGTATCTTAAACTTGAGCAAAAAAAAGAGGCAATGAGCTACATCAGGATAATTTTTAGAACCTGCACCAAAAAGCGTAGTGTGATGCAGAAAGCATCGGACAATATGCTGAATAGAAAAGGTATAACCTCTAATCAAATTGATCATATTAAAACGATGTTGATTTGGCTTAACAATACGATCGAACGCACAGTTACCTTGTCTGAAAAAATCACTGAAGAAATATTTGTGGATGAATATCCTGATGCCAGAAAATTAGTAATGGGGATAAACAATCCAACTGCCGAATTGATTGCCGAAAAGCTAAAGGAAGCCGGTTTTTATGATGCAACATGTAGGAGAGTAGTTGATATTTTTAACAAAAAACTTATTTCGATTGATGCCGATAAACTTGATGCTGCTGAGGAATCATATAAAGAGAAAAAAGCTAAGAAAAAAAAACAAGGTTTTTTCAGCAAGATTGCTGATATAATCAAAGGAGAAGAGAATAGCTAAATGAAAAACTCACTTTATAGTATGACTGGCTTTGGTTCTTCATATATTGAACGGGCTGGTATAAAATTCCAAATTCAATTAAGATGTGTTAATCAAAAGGGACTAAGAGTCAATGTTAAATCTAAATTTTCGATTGGTGTTCTTGAGAAAACTGCACGAGAGCTTATTGCTAAAAATATCAAACGAGGAAATGTAGATCTTTTTATCGAATACACTAGAACGGAATTAAGTCCTGATTCGATGATAAATCAAAAAATGGCTAAAATAGTGGTTGATACTTACCGGAGTTTAATTTCACAAAATAACTTGAAAGATGAGATTGCAATCTCAGATATTATTAGATTTCCGGGAATATTTGATAAAGAGATGATAACTGAATTTACCGATGAAGAGTCTGAGGTATTGATTGAATCCGTAAACAAGGCACTTGAACTTGCAAATAAAATGCGTCTTAATGAGGGTAGGGCAACAGCGGAAGTACTTCTTGGGCATCTATCTTCAATTGAAAAATTTGTAGAATTTGCAGAAAAACGCTCACCTGTAGTTGTCAATAATACACAATTGAAAATCAAAGACCGATTGGCTGAACTTGAATCACACTTACAAAACCATGAACTTGATCAAGCGATTATCGAAAGAGAAGTAATGATTTTTGCTGATAGGTCAGATATTTCAGAAGAAACCGATAGATTGAATAACCATATCAAGCAATTCAGAGATACTGTTTGTGCAGGTGGAGAAGCTGGTAAGAAGTTAGAATTTATTGCCCAAGAAATGCTTCGAGAAACCAATACTATTGCAAGCAAAGGTAGCGATGCTGAAATTTTGACAGCTGCAATTGAATCCAAATTGGCGATCGAAAAAATTAAAGAACAGGTTGCAAATATCGAATGAATAATAAATCACAAGGGGTTTTGATTATATTATCTGGTCCTGCCGGTGCGGGGAAAACTACTTATGCCAAAATGCTTTGCGATAGGTTAGATGATTGCGTTATGTCTATTTCTGCGACAACTCGCTTACCAAGAGGCAACGAAGCACACGGTAAGGATTATTTCTTTCTTAATGAAGATGAATTTAAACAACAAATTGCAGAAGATAAATTTGCAGAATATGCAAAATTTTCTCGAAACTATTACGGTACCCCTAAATTATTTATTGATAAAAATTTATCTGCTGGAAAAAATACAATCCTTGATATTGAAGTAAAGGGTGCGTCACAAATAAAGAAAACATACAATCGAGCTGTGATGATTTTTCTTTTACCACCAACTCCAGAAATACTGATTGAAAGATTACGTAAAAGAAAAACCGAAAGCAATGAAGAGGTATCTCGACGAATGGATATCGCAAGAGATGAAATTACAAAAGTGAATGAGTATGACTATTTTTTAATAAATGACAATCTTGAAAAAACTTACAGTTTGATTGAGTCAATTGTTAAAGCTGACAAATATCGAATTAGGGGAGGTGAGATAGATTGCTGGTTGGGTGGTAGAAAAAGTGAAGATGTGCTAAGGATTCAGGATTAATGATGAGTATTCTCAATGGAAAAAAAATCACACTTGGTATCACCGGCAGTATCGCCGCTTTTAAAGCAGCATCTCTTGCCGGGCAATTAGTCAAGGCTGGTGCTGAGGTATCTACAATAATGACTGCATCTGCACAAAAATTTATCACCCCATTGACATTTGAATCAATTACTCATAGAAAAGTTTCTTGTGGAATATTTTCTCCACACGAATATGAGCCTCAACATATATCTTTGGCGGAAAATTCTGATATTTTGGTTGTTGCTCCGGCAACAGCTAATTGTCTTGGCAAATTAGCAAATGGCATAGCTGATGATTTGCTTACCTGTATTGCAATGGCTACTAGAGCAAAAATTTTAATTGCTCCGGCAATGAATGATGGGATGTATACTCATCAATCAACTACAAAAAATATAGAAACCTTGAGTTCGAGAGGTGTTTATTTTATTGGTCCAGATCAAGGGCGTCTCGCCAGTGGCAAAATGGGAATTGGCAGAATGATTGCAATCGAAACCATATTTGAAAAAATTTCTCAAATCCTATCTTGATTATGAAAACTAGAATTATATGAATGATAAAATCATAGATGAAGTAAATCTCATAATATCTCGGCAAACATCTCAAAAAATTTCTAAACCAAAAATTTTAATTACTGCCGGTCCTACTTATGAGGATATTGATGATGTAAGATTTATCGGTAATAGAAGTTCAGGTAAGATGGGAATATCATTGGCAACCAAGGCATTTTTAGACAATCATCAGATTGTTTTGATTACCGGACCTGTTGCCATTGAACTTCCTTCGACAATTGAGGGATGTCGAGTTAAGGTTAGAAGTGCCTTAGAAATGTTTACAGCAGTTAAAACAGCTATTGATTGGGCTGATATTATAATTATGACAGCTGCGGTTGCTGATTACCGTCCAGAGAATAGGATAGATGGAAAAATCCATAAGTCAGACGGGGGAATGTCGTTAAAATTAATTAGGAATCCCGATATTTTAACAGAGATAAAAAGCCTAACTACAGATAAGATTGTTGTCGGTTTCTCATTAGATTCAGATATTAATATTGAAATAGCAAGACAAAAATTGATTGATAAAAATATTACATTTATTATTGCAAATTCTACCTCGACCTTCAATTCTCAAGCCATCAAAGCAACTATCATTGAGAAACAAGGTGAATTAGAACATTTCGAAGGTAGTAAAGACGAATTGGCAGAAATTATTTTAAATAAATGCAAAGATTATTCTATATCAAAATATCACAGTTAGAGAGAAATTTAATTTTCAATTTCAACTGAGGAATTTGATTAAGTTGGCGGTTCAATCCAATCGAGGTCAATATCAATAGTTTTTACCAGTAGGGTTATTGCCCATGCTAAGATATGGGCAGCGTGAATATCGCCTTCTTTTTGATGATTGGTCGCCTTTATTTGTGCGTAATTAAGTAGGCTACCACTTGTTAGGGTGGAGTATCCATCGTCAGGCATCACAAAGTTTTTTAATTGATCTATTCGGTTATTATAAAAATCATTGATTTCGTTTCTTCTGTAATCTGTTTGTCTTGTTGCTCTATCTAAAACCACGATTGGATTAAGAAAATAACACACATGCTCAACCTTGTCTAAAGATAGAGCAACATCAATTAATAATTCAGGGTAGGGTAGGGGATTTGTGTCTATTGAAACATCTGATAATGTTGTAAGTTTCATTGCCCCGCTTACCGCCATTTTGGGCGAATAGTCTTTTAGTTATTTTATAATTTTTTCAATATTGATATTTGCTAATAGCGATTCAGAACTTATTGGCAGTGAGATGCCATTCTGTTCTGTAATTTTTAAGATTGTATATAATCCGGAAATATGTGAATAGCTTGACCAAATGTCTTTTTGGTTTGAAATGCCGTTTAGCCACCTTGTAATAAATTTATGATTACTTAGTGCGGTAGGGATGACTAATTTATTAAAAACATTTAAGTGGTCGAAGGTGCTGAATATTTGTCTTAGAAGGCTCATACGCCACAACCACTTTGGTTCTTTCCATCTTTGCGATAATAGTAATGAACAAAGTGAGCCTCTTTGAATTGTAGATTCAATCGGTTTATCTATTAAAAAACCAAATTCAAGACTATCTCTATTCATTGATTTGAATGAGCAGATGCGATTAAGCCACCGTTGTTGTTCATTTTGATTTATTTCATTCCAAAGTTTGGTTTGGATAGCAGTCTTTAATGCTATAATTGATGGAGAAAGCCCGGAATTGGCTGTAATCTTATTTATATCAGAGTTGCTACTAAACGGCACTATTCCATTTTTGTGCTTTTGAATAAAATTCTTTACCCAATTTTTTAATTTATTTGAATGACTTAATAGTGATTCCAACTCTTACTCCAAATATTTAAAGAATGTAGTCTCTTTTGCGAATTAGAATTCCTCGGAAAAATTTATTCCATTCTTGAACAATGTGTCGAGTGCTTTGGTCAACAACTTTTGCCTGGGCGTTGCTTGAATGGGATGTCAATAATTCATTATTGGAAAGGTAAGAGGATATTGCGGTTTTGAATTCGTCATCACTATCAACTAAAAACCCGCAATCATTATCATTTAATCTTTGGAGATAAGATGGGACTCTTGAAGCAATAACCGGTATTGATTGAGCGAGAAAACAATCAACCTTAAATGAGCTATGAGCTTTGTTGTATGGTAAATCAAGATTAATTCTTGGGCAGAGTGCAATGTCAGCAGTTTGACAATTGGCAAGAAATGTATGGTAATTCCATTTTATAAACTTTGCCCCAATCAGTGATTCACATGGTTTTTCAGTAAGGGTAATTAGCTCACACCCCATATCTTTTGCTATCTCCCACCAGCCAACCATTCCTTCAGTTTTAGTTGCCATTCCTGCATAGATTAAGGTTGGCTTTTTGATACGGTCTTTTTGGGTTGGCTTTTTATACCATTCATAAGGCACCGCATCAGGGATACAATAACTGTGTTTATGAATAGTGGCTACCTTATCGGCTAACCATGGAGATACAGAGCTGATGGCTGAAGAAAGACTTATGATTTCTTTTGTCATATCAATATCTTCAGTTGTTATTTCTATATTATTTGCCTTACTTTCATCTAAGGTATTTGTCACCATATCGAAAATAAAATTAATATTTTTTTGCTTTAATTGTTTTGCAATTTCAACAGATTTTACTGTTGGACGATTCATGATAATTGCCAAGTCAAGATTGTTATAATTAGTTGGGTCGATTACGATATCAACCCCATACCATTTTAGAAGTTTTTTGAATTGATAACATCTAATCCAAGCGGAAGCCCTAATTCGGTGATATTCAGAAGGATTGACAAAATCAAGATTTAAAAAATACCCCACTCTTATTCGTGGATTATATGCCTTTGGTTTAGTGAGGAGGTTACAGCATTTGTTGATAATTGTTCGTTTGAATTTGCCGTCACTGACTTTGTCATTGAGGTTACTCAGTTCTTCAAAATATTTAACAGCTGATTTTTCTACGGTGAAATTTTCGATAATTCTATTGCGTGCCTTTTCACTAAGGATTGTTTGGTTCTTTGTGAAAAAATCTATGTCAATGTTTGGATTGTCAGAAATCTGTAACCCACAACCTGCAACCTCTTCCGGTATTCCACCACTATCATGATGCCAAATTGGAGTTCCACTCGCCATTGCTTGCAAAACAATATTTGGACATGCATCATTGATTGTCGGTGAGCAAAAAACATCAACAGTTCTTAGTATTTTACAAAGCTCTGAATGTTTATTTCTCCCTAATAGCGTTATGTTTGTCGGTAGGTTTCCACCAAGATTATAGGGTAGAGAGTGGATATTGATTTCAGAAGCAATATAAAAATTACACTTTGGTAGTAGGTGTGCAAGGTGAATATATTCACGAATACCTTTAAGATGTTGTTGAGAATTTGAGGCATAAAGAATATTTATTCCTGAGTTTTTTATAAGTTTTGATTTTTCACCATTTGGCGTAAATGTATCTATATCAACTCCGTTAAAAATGACTTTTCCGCTTTTTGAGGTGACACCATAGGACTTTAGAATATTTTGAGAAAATTCACTCTGATATATTATTACATCAGAATACCGACATATCTTTTCTTGTATTTTATCGGAATCATCTATTCGTCCATATGCATACGCAGAACCGTCAAGACGAAGCAATATTGGAAAACCTTTATTCCAAAATTTCTTTACAATATTAATTGGCGTTAGGAATGAATTAATAAAGACGGGGTAAACTTTATTTGTGGGAGTGTCTGTATAGATTATTTCTACCCCCATTTTTTCAAGTTCGACAAAAAGAGCGTTTAGAAAATGATGAGCCCCTCCTTTATTGTTATCTAATTTAACTGGGCAAATAATTTTCACTTGTTGTTAAACCTCAATATTCATAACCCCCATAGGGCAAACATCTTGGCAAATACCACAAGCGATGCACTCATTAGGGTTAAATGATACCTCCATAGTATCTCTATTTACAGATAGGGCGTGAGTTGGGCATTGTCCGATACAAGCGGTGCAATGAATACAGCTTTCTTTATCCCATGAAACATGGTCTGATAAATTTTCTATCTTTACATCTGTGCTCTCAACAAGCATTAGTCCATTTTCAATATCTGCTTCTTCTCCGGTTATTTCTAAAATAAGTGTGCCTTCTTCATTTGGTCTGATATGGGCATGGAGGATATTTAGGATTAGATTGTGTTCTTTAATCAATCTATATGCGAGAGGTTGTTCGACAAATTCTTTTGGGAATGTGAAGATTACAGTTCTTTTTGCCATTTTTATTTCCTTTATTTTAAGGTTAGCATCTTGCAACCCTGACCGCTATTCGCACCGGGAATTGAGGAAAC
>CAMZKK010000028.1 GCA_947311175.1 uncultured Planctomycetota bacterium
ATGCAAAGCCTCTTTGCGTGTCCCGCATCCTTATTCCGCGACGACATGCAAAGCCTCTTTGCGTGTCCCGCATCCTTATTCCGCGACGACATGCAAATCTTCTTTGCGTGTCCCGCATCCTTATTCCGCACGAATATGCAAATCTTCTTTGCGTGTGCCACATCCTTTTACAAAGTCGGAATTACAAAAAATCCTTGCATTCCAAAACCTTTTAATACTCAATTTTAATTAAATTTCGAACAAGCTGCGAAATTTAGGTTTAAGTTAAATGAAAATATTTTCTCACTCTCAAGATACAATTGTTGCACCGGCATCACCTGTCGGTAGCTCTCCTCGGGCAATCGTCAGAGTTTCTGGTGAAGATGCTTTTTCGTGTGTTATGAAGATTGTTAAGATTGATGATGAGATTAAATCCGGTAAGGCAATTGTTTGTGGGGTTTTGAATATTAATGATAATGGGTTGTTTCTTACTCTGCCGGTAAGTGTATTTTTTCTAAAATCACCAAAAACCTATACCATGGAAGATGTCGCAGAGATTCACTTTGTTGGTTCAAATGTTATTCGCGAGAAAATCATTTCAGCTTTGTGCGAAAATGGAGCAAGGCTTGCAACTGCTGGCGAATTTACCTTACGGGCATTTTTGAATGGTAGAATTGACCTTGTGCAAGCGGAGTCGGTAGAACGAATTATTTCTGCAAATTCTGAGGCTGAAAGAAAAGTCGCTCTTTCGCAGGTGGAGGGTTTGTTCAGTGATCGAATTAAGCGATGGCGTAAAATGTTGCTTGAGGTTGCTTCGCAAATTGAAGGTGAATTAGATTTTGAGCAAGATGAAGTATCTGAAATGTCAACGCCAAAGATTGTTAAAAAACTTGAAGGTGCAATTACAGATATTGAAAAGATTTTTAATTCCCGAAACATTGGCAGTCTGCGACATGGTCATATTTCGGTAGTTCTTAGCGGTAAGACTAATGCAGGAAAAAGTTCTGTCATCAATGCACTTCTTGGCAAAGATGGGGCAGTGGTTAGTCATGAAGCAACAACAACCCGTGATATTGTTAACTATGAGATGGATGTTGAACCTTTTTCTTTTATATTGCAAGATTCACCAGGGTATGATTTTCGAGCGGAAAAGATGGCTACATTGGCATCAGAGAGAGCCTCTGTTGCCGGAGAAATGGCAGGGATAATCTTATTGGTGATTGACGGTTCTTTGCCTTATACAGATGTCTATAAAAATATTATAAAAAAACTTCCACCTGTGCCAATCGTGGTGGTTGCAAATAAGATTGATTTAGGCTTGCTCTTAAATATTGATAAAGTTGTGGAAGATATCGACAAGCATTTTGTAGAGTTGAATGTTGTTCAGCCTCGCGTTTTAGCGATAAAAGTTAGTGCTGAGGAATTGACAGGGATTTCTGAACTTAAACAAATGATTGTCGATATTGCGGTTGCAGACATTGAACAATGCGAAGGGCAGGGGAATTTTAATCGTCGAACTCAGGAAGAGCTTGCTAATGTTATGGAGTGTTTAAGTAATGCTCGTAGCCTTTTGCTTGCCGGGGAATTGATTGAATTGGTTGCTGAAGAGATTCGTGATGCCTATAATTCATTGGGACATATCGCAGGCGTAGGATATGCCGAAGAGGTGTTAGAAAGTATTTTTTCTCGATTTTGTATTGGAAAATAAAACTCTATTTTATTTGGATATTTATAATTAGGATAAGTTATGAAAAGAAAAGCAATTGCGATGTTTTCTGGTGGTCTTGACAGTATTCTTGCCACACTGGTTGTAAAGGAACAAGGGGTTGAGGTTATTGCCTTTCACCTTGCCAGTGTCTTTTGTAAGTCAACATTTGAAGGTGGTGTCCATCCTGATGTTGTTGCGGCAGCAGATGAGATTGGGGTTGAATTACATGTTGAGTCGTCAAGTGATGGCATGCTTGAGATGGTGAAAAATCCTCGTTATGGTTTTGGAAAAAATCTTAATCCATGTATTGATTGTCGAATGAATACGATTTTACAAGCGGACAAATTTCGGCAGAAAGTTGGAGCTGATTTTTTGATTACCGGTGAGGTGCTTGGACAAAGACCGATGAGCCAAAATCGTGGTTCAATCGAGCTTATTGACCGTAAAACAGAATTAGAAGATATTCTCCTTCGTCCGCTGTGTGCATTTCGATTAAATCCAACATTGCCTGAGAGAGAGGGCTGGGTTAATCGGGAGGCATTTCCACAAATTACCGGACGGTCACGAAGTATCCAATTGCAGCTTGCCAAAGAGTTTAATATTACCAAGTATGGTTCTCCGGCAGGTGGTTGTTATCTAACCGAGATACCATTTTGCAAAAAACTAAAGGATTTATTGGCAATCAATTCTTCTCCATCATTTGATGATATTAGATTGCTAAAGATAGGACGGCATTTTCGTATTTCTGATTCCGTGCGGGTAGTCATGGGGCGAGATCACGCAGAAAATCAATTGCTTGAAAAATTACATGGGAAAAATGATATTATTTTACAAGCATCGCAAAATCCTGGTTCTATTGCATTTTTGAGAAATCATGGAGAAGATGCAATAACCGAGGATGAAATTATTAAGGCCGCCGGTTTGGCAGTGTTTTATAGCCGAAATCGCGACAAAATTTGCGAAGATGTAGAAAAACGTTCTTGTGGACAAATGTATAGTGAAGGCGAGATTCTCAAAGATGTGCCGGTGTTAAATCAAAAAGAGTTCGAGAATATTGTTAACTGTTAACTGTTATACCAGAAAAGGTATCTGCTTTTAAATTTCTACTGTGGACTCTAGGTTTATTTCTATCTTTTTTATTGCGTAAGCAAGTATAGAGATGTATTCTAAATTTGATTTTTATTTGTTAATAATGATAAGGGGATAGCTATGACTGCGGAACAGGATATACTTTTAGAGGCAGGGACAAATGAGGCAGAATTTCTTGAATTTATTCTTGGTGAACAGAGTTTTGGAATTAATGTAGCAAAGGTTAAGGCGGTATGGCAGTTTGAAAAAGAATTAGTGACGAAATTACCAGATACCCCTCCTTCATTTAAAGGGACATATTTATATCGAGAACAGTCGATTCCATTGGTTGATTTAGCTTCAGAGCTTAATCGAGAAGTTCCTGAAGACTGCACTCGACAGATTGTGATAATTGCAGAATTTAATAGTATCGTGACTGGTTTTTTGGTAACTGGAGTTGAGAGAATCCATCGAGTTGGCTGGGATATGATAAGGCCGATGTCGGGAATTATGGCTAATTTTCATTCGAGAATGGTTGGGGTTATCTCAATTGATGATCATGAAATTATGATTGTCGATATGGAGGCAATTGTTGATAAATTATTTCCTGATACCGCACTTGAGCATGTTGACTATACTGCTGATGAAAAACTAGGACGAGATGCCTTCAAGGTGGTTCTGGCGGAAGATTCATCTCTTATGCGTGGACTTATTACAAACACCCTTAAAGGTGCAGGTTATACGAATTTAGCCGTATTCGAAGATGGACTGTCTGCGTGGGAGAGCTTAAGTAACTGTATTGAGCGTAATGACTTGCCACATGTAATTATTAGTGATATCGAAATGCCAAGGATGGATGGTTTGGCTTTCTGTAAAAATATTAAGTCTAATGATTCAACAGCTAAAATTCCTCTAATATTTTTCTCTTCATTAATAAATGAACAGATGGCATTTAAGTGCAAACAGGTTGGTGGTGATGAGCAAATTACCAAGCCGGAAATAGGAAATCTTGTCTCTTTATTAGATAAATTTTGCGGGATTTAGATTAAATCTATCACCTACTTTTGTTTATGGCTTGAAACTTTCCTGTTGGACAATTACATTAGTGTGTGTAATTTAGTCTTTTTGGAAAAGTTAAAAATATATGGCGAATCCAATTTATACCGCAATCGATATTGGCTCTCACTCAATTAAAGTTGTGAGTTTACGCCGTGTTGGTACGAAATACAAAATACTTGGTGCTGGTAAGGCTACTCTCCCAAAATTCAAATTAAAATCCGGCGAGTCACATAGCGATATTATTGCTAAGATTTTAAAGAATATTGTAAAAAGTCAAAAAATACCGATTGGCACTGTTGTCTCAGGAGTTAGCGGACGCTCAAATCTAACACGATATATGTCAGTTCCAATTGTTCCACCTTGGAAATTGGCAATGTTGATGTCTTATGAAGTTGAAGAGCATCGTGCCACTTCAGGTGAGATTGCCTTCGATTATCAAATCCTTGATTTGCCGGAATTTGAAGAAGGGCATTTCTCGGTAATGCTTGTTCAAGCACAAGAAGCTTCAGTAAATAAGATAATTGATATTTGCAAGGGTTCAGTCCGGAAAATTGATAAAATAGATACCTCGTCTTTGGCTATTCATAATTTATATAATGTTTCAGATGATTTTGATGAGGAAGAGATAACCTTAACTATTGATATTGGTGCTAGCGATACTGCTATTTCAATGCAGCAGGGTGAGGCCCTGTTCTTTTCTAAATCTATCGCTTTCGGTGGCGATAAATTTACCAAAGCAATTAGTGAAAATTTAGGGATTTCGATTGAAGCTGCTGAAGAACTGAAGGTAACTAAGGGAAAAATCTTTCTATCGCACGAGAAAAAGAGTCCCTACAAGAGAATTCGTCAGATGTCTGTTGCATGCAAAGCATCAGCTGCCGCTTTGGCGTCAGCAATTCAAAGCTCAATAATTTTTTTTCGTAATCAATTGCTTCATAGTCATGGCGGAAAAAGTTTAATTAGATTGCCTGTAGAGAAAGAGCGTGTTTTTAGGCCGGAAAGAGTTTTAATCGCAGGTGGCGGGGCAAACCTTGAGGGGCTTGCAGATTATTTAGAAGAGAATCTTAAAATTCCTTGTCAAACCATGGAGCTTTCTCTTTTACAGGAAAACTTGGTTGGTTCAGCCGAATTAACTTTGACAGAAGATCATTTCTCTTCTTTTGCAACAACTTTGGGGCTTGCGGTAGGACTTGCTAGAGTAGATGGAACTTTTTTGAATTTAATGACAAGTGCTGAGACTGACCGTAGAGAATTTTGGAATCATACTTTTTTTGCAATTTCAACAGGTGTTGTTGGCTTATTGATTGTTTTGGCATCAGTGATTAATTCTTATCTTGCGCTTGATAATGAAAAGAAAGTATCTACGGATCAAAAGAAAGATGTAGATAACGCTCTCTCGATAATGAAAAGAAATATTGACTTGAAAAATACAAATATTCGTTTATTTAATATGCTGAGTGCCTTAAAGGTTAGAACACATTCAGGGACAAGTCTTTTAGACGCATTAAGTTTATTGCAAGAAAAAGCGAATAAATCTTTGTTCTTTATTAATATATCAACAGAGTTGCCGTCTATTTATGATATTAAGAATAAACCTAAATCTACAATTCGTCGTAGAGGTAGACGAAAAATACCTGTTAATAAAAAAGAAACAGATGAAAATGATAATATTCACCCACCCAAAAAAACTAAATTAATTATGGATGGATTCTGTTTGGCAAAAGACAAGACCAAGGCAAGTAAAATAATTACAGAGTATGCAGAGTTGCTTGAAAATCATAAATCGAAAACTTTTACCGCAGTTAAACAAGAATATGGGAAATGGATTGATGATAGAGAAATCATTAAAAAGTATTTTATGGTAAATGGAAATGTTTTACCTCAGTATCGGAATGTTCATTCTGCATTTCGTTTTCGACTTGAATGCTGGATAGGGGTTTCAAAGTAGATGATAGATCAGGAAAAACAAAAACTCATAATCCCAATAGGTATTGCTTTTTTTTCAATTTATTTTTTATCATATTTTATATTTATTAGACCGAATTATTCAGAAATAGAAAAAATAAAAAAAACAAGAAATGATGAGATCGGCGATAGTATTGAAAAATACTTTGCCGATACAGGTGGCGTTGATCTTAATTTTCTTAAAAAGGAATACATCAGAGAAAATAAATCGATGGAAAAAGAATTGAAGACATTGAAAGAATATTCAATGAGACCTTTCCCCGTAAATATTTTACCCAAGGATAAGTTATCTAGGCGACATGCATATGTTCGAGAATACCTTGAGAAAATCCAAAAAAATCTTCGTGAGACTGTTATGAAATATCGCGTAAAATTTTCTGAAGAGGCACTGAGTCTTGGTATGAAACTTCCCGAGGAGTACACTGAAGATGTTGAGCAAGATAAAATATGGCTTACTCAAATTACAAATATTAACGATTTTTTGATATTAATCTTAAAAATTGATAAAAATTGTGGCAAGGTACCTGGGATTTTTATGATTAATATGGTTACTCCATTGAAGCCGACTATTGCTAAAACTGTGCCAACCTTTATCAAGGAACACCCTTTTAGAATTCAAATGAAAATTAGCTTGAAGGGATTGTTGAAAGTTCTTTATCGGATAAATCAGAAAAAGTATTTTCTCATAGTTAGAAGTTTTCAATTAAGTTCTGATATTGATAATCGATTAATATTTAAGACTAAGAGTGTGTCAAAATCTCTTAGTCCTGAAGCTATTAGTCGATCTGAAGAAAATGAATTTTATTATTTAGTTGATTTAGAACTCGCTCGAATGGAATTTGTAGAGCCTTCTGTTGAAAGTTTAGTAAAAAAAGAAGTTGTAAAAAATATAAAGAGGAAGATTCCTTTTTAGAGGGGTGCTGAATGAGTACTTATAAAAATAGTTATGAAAAAATATGCTTTCTTTTCTTAGGTCTTATTTTCTTGTGGCAAATAATATCAATGTTTTATGAAAATAAGCCATATCCTGAATTAGGTCCGCCAATTGTCTCTGATAGTGCAGATGTCTTGAGTATTAAATCAGAATTTGCACTTAATGAATATAATTCATATATGAATCATGAGGGTGATTTTTTGGTGCCGTCTGGTTTAAAAAATATTAGATATGTTTTTAAAAGAAGTAAGCCACCTGCCATTGTTACTAAGATTATTCCACCAAGGGATTCTGATCAAGTATTTTTACCGGAAAAACCTGTTGTAAAAAAAACTCCTAAGAAGGTGCCTAACTTTAATAAAAAACCGTTTGTATTGCCGGTAGTGGTTAAAGGTTTTATTACAACCCCAGGTAAGCCACAGATGGTTTTGGTAACTAAGAAGAATAGCTCTGAATATCTTAAATTAGGAAAAGGTGACTCTTTTGGTGATATTACGGTAGTTGATATTACTTCAGAGAGTGTTGTTTTTGCAGATAAATACGGCAGGGAACTTAATATTCGTTTTTAAGATAATCTGCATTAATAACGGAAGATTAAGCTAGGTGATGAAACGTAAAATTTGGTAACTATAATTTTGGTTAGTCTGACAATATGATAAATAAAAAACATAGAAAGATAATATGATAATTAAGACAAATGCATACCCTAGGGTTGGTTTAATTGGTAATCCTAGTGATGGATATTTTGGTGAAACTATTTCTTTTTGCTTTAGTAATTTTAAGGCAGAGGTTGTTCTTTATCAGACACCTGAACTTGAGATTTTTCCTAATATACGGGACACCAGTGTCTTTAATAATATTGAGGGATTGGTTGATGATGTTAAAAAATTTGGGTATTATGGTGGCATTAGACTGTTGAAGGCTACTATTAAAAAGTTTTATGATTATTGTTATCATAATAGTATTCAAATAGATAAGAGGAATTTTTCCATACGGTATTCGTCAAATATTCCTCATCAAGTAGGGCTTGCCGGTTCGAGTGCGATAATAACTGCTTGTATGCGAGCATTGATGGCATTTTTTCAAGTGAAAATCTCACAATCTGTCCTCGCGTCTTTAGTTTTATCGGTCGAAAATGAAGAATTACAAATTACTGCCGGCTTACAAGATAGGGTCGCTCAAGCGTATGAAGGATTGGTGTATATGGATTTTGATAAAAGTATAATGACATCTCAGGGGCATGGTAGATATGAAGAGCTTGATCCAAAATTACTTCCTGATTTGTATATTGCTTATATGGTTGACCTTTCAGAGGTATCTGATGTGTTTCATAATAATATTAAAGAGCGTTTTGCCAGAGGTGAACGTGAGGTGGTTAATGCTATGAAATATTGGGCTCAATTAACAACCAAAATGAAGCAGTGTCTTTTGCAAAATAATAAAGAAAATAATTTTTCCGATTTGATTAATGCTAATTTTAATCGACGAAAGAAAATATATAAAATTTCAGCCCCTAATTTAAATATGGTTGATGTTGCAAGAAATATTGGAGCAAGTGCTAAATTTACTGGCTCAGGTGGAGCAATTGTTGGTAGCTATCAAGGGGAAGAAATGTTTAAGAAATTAAAATCTGAATTTAGTGCTATCAATGTTAGAGTCATTAAACCTCGAATTGTTTCTTTGGCCAGAAAGGATGTTTGATGATTAATAAAGCAGTGATTCCAGCAGCAGGGTTTGGAACAAGGTTTTTACCAGCAAGTAAATCTCAACCTAAAGAAATGTTGCCTATTGTTGATACCCCAACCATCCAGTATGTTGTCGAGGAAGCAGTTAATTCAGGAATAACCGATATTCTTATGGTTATTGGTAAGGGTAAAAGGGCGATTGAAGAGCATTTTGATAGAAATTTCGAATTAGAATTTGAATTGGAGCAGAAGGATAAATTAAAAGAACTAGATGCCATAAAGCGAATTTCCGATATGGCAAATATTCATTTTGTTTGGCAAAAAGAGCTGAAGGGATTGGCAGATGCAATCTATTGTGCAAAGTGTCATGTCGGCAATGAACCATTTGCCGTTATGCTTGGAGATACAATCTTGAATAGTAAAATTCCGGTAACCAAGCAACTGATTAAGGTATTTGAGCGTTATCAAGAATCGGTTGTAGTGCTCGAAGAGGTTGAAAGAACAAAGGTTAGTCGTTATGGAATAATGGATGGAAATTTGATTGAAGGAGACACTTATTTAGTCAAGGATTTTGTGGAAAAACCAGCGGTAAAAAAAGCACCTTCAAATTTAGCCATTGCCGGTAGATATGTCTTTACTTCTGAAATTTTTGATTATATAGAAAAATTAAAACCAGGAAAAAATGGTGAGCTTCAAATTACTGATGCAATGAGAATGATGGTTTCGGACAGGGCTATGTATGGTCTAAAATTTAATGGTAAACGTTTTGATATTGGCAATAAACTTGATTTCTTAAAAACAAATATTGAGTTTGCATTGAAACGACCAGACATGAAGAAACAACTTACCGCATACCTTAAGCAACTTGCTGAGGAGATATGATATAAAAAGAGCATTTGGGTATTATAGATATTTATTGATAATTGTATCTTTTATTTGGCAAGTTACAGGCGTTGTCTTTGGTGATGATATATCACCTAATAATTCTAAAAAGTTAAGTTGGCAAAATTATAATAGAAGAGGATTAATTAAAGGGGCATACCTTTCGGACATCGATAACTCCGTCCAGCCATTCTTACTATATATTCCTTTTTCTCTTCCTATTAATAAAATGAAAAATGGAATCCCTTTGACGGTTTTGTTTCATGGATATGTCCCTTCATATACTAGACAAAGGTGGGCTGAAATTTCTAAACAACAACAGTTGGCTCTTGAAAAATCTAAGATGGCACTTTTGCTAACCTTTGGACGGAGTAATACAGATTTTTTGAATATTGGTGAAGTTGATACCTTTGATGCATTAAATTTCGTTCAGCAGCGGTATCGCATTGATAAAAATAAAATATACCTTGCGGGTTATAGTATGGGGGGAAGTGGCGTTTGGACAACTTTGGTTCACTATCCTGAAATCTTTGCCGCGGCTCAAATCTGGTCAGGAAGGACTAATTATTATTATTGGCATAATCTAAAAAAAGATAAAATTCCCGTATTTTTGCGTTATTTGATTGATTGTGATAATCCGCTTGATTTGGTTGAGAATTTAAAATCAATTCCGCTTTTTGTCGAGCATGCGATGGATGATAATTTGGTTAAGGTAGGGCATACCAAGCAAATGAGAAATGAATTAAGAAAAATAAAAAGGAATGCCGTTGCTAGAATAAGAACACCTAAAACAGGTTCTCACTGGTTGTTTGTTAAAGATTTAATAAACCCTACTGTTTTTAAAAATCTAAAAAAATATTCATTGCTATCAAGTACGGATATTGAAATTGTTGCCTACACTCCTAAGTATGGTAAAAATAAATGGATGAAGATA
>CAMZKK010000029.1 GCA_947311175.1 uncultured Planctomycetota bacterium
ATAAATAGTATATAAAATAACATTTTAAGTATTATTTTTAAGACTATTAAACATTTGTTCAATAGTTATTATTATTATATATTTTAGTTATTAAATAATATAAAAGGATAAAAAATGGAATTCAAATGCCCCCGAGCTAGATTACATGAAGCTTTAACCGTATTGGGTAATATAGTTCCATCACGCAGTACTAAACCTATTTTACAAAATATTCATATAAAAGGAACTTCAGATAATAGAATAATGCTAATTGCTACAAATTTTGATATAGGGGTGAAGTATGAAATAATAGTTGATAGTTTAGATAATCCTTGTGACATATTATTACCTTGCAGTAGGTTTAGTAATATTGTTAGAGATGCGTGGGGTGAAGATATTACTATTAAAGTAAATGATAACAAAGCATCAATAATTACAGAGAAAGCAAAATTTGAAATAATGGGAGAATCAGCAGAAGATTTTCCTGAAATAAAAGAAATAGATGAAGATAAAAGTATTGATGTATTGGCAATAGAAATGGCAAAATCTATAAGTAAAACAATTTTTGCAACAGCTAAAGAAGAAGAGCGTTATTCCTTAGCTGGAGTAAATTTAAGTTTTAAAGAAAATGTTTTAGATATTGTAACAACCGATACCTTTAGAATTGCTAAGAGTTGTTGTTTATTGAGAAAAAATATAGAAGAAGAAAAACAAGCAATTGTTTTAGATAAAGGAATGCATGAATTATTAAAATTATTAAATGGTGAAGAAATATTAAAAATCCAAATTACCGATACTCATTTATATGCAAAAACCTCAAGAGCAACAATGATAAGTAGATTAATAGATGGAAAATTTCCTCAGTACGATAATGTAATTCCTCAAAATACAGATATAAAAATTAAAATTAAAAAAGATTTGTTTATTCAAGGATTAAGACAAGCAGCAAATTTGTCTAATGAAGAAACTAATGCGGTAAATATATCTGCTCACGATTCGGTTTTAGAATTAAAGTCAGAATCACTAACAGGAGGGGAATCTTTTATAGAAATAGAAGCGGAAATAATTGGAGGAGAGGTAAACGCAACCTTTAATTATATATATTTATTAGAAGTTTTAAAAGTACTTGAGGGAGAAAATGTAATATTACAATTAAAAGACAAGGAATCTCCTGCAAAAATTGAAGAAAAAAACTATGTTTATGTAGTTAGTCCGGTTTGTCCAAAAACTAACAATTATTAAATTCATTATTACAAGAAATAAGAAATGAAACGAAATTGCAGATTTTTTGATATTTCAAGAACAGAAAATTTGAAAAGTGTGGTTGGAGATTTTTTAAAAAAAAGTGGGCTAAAATGGATGTTAAACAACAAAAACATAATTTGTTTATGGAATGAAGTTGTGGGAGAAGAAATAGCAAAAAAAACAAAAATAAAAGGATTAAGAGCAGGGGTATTACAAGTTGATGTTTATTCTTCTACTCTTAAAGCAGAACTAGAACAATTTTTTAAAGAAAGTATTATTGATTCAATAAAAGAATTAGATCCAGAATCAAAAGTAATAAACATAAAATTTTATTTAGCTGAAAAACAAATATAGAGGAATACTAAATGGCAGAAAAAGAATATAAAGCTGGTTCAATAAAAGCTCTTGAAGGGCTAGAAGCAGTAAGAAAACGCCCAGGAATGTATATTGGGGATACTGGTATACGAGGAATGCATCATCTTGTTTATGAAGTAGTTGATAATAGTATTGATGAGGCAATGGCTGGATATGCATCAGCTATCTCTGTAAATCTAAATGAAGATGGCTCGGTTAGTGTAATTGATGATGGACGAGGTATTCCGGTTGATTGGCATGAAAAAAAACAAATGTCTGCATTAACAGTTGTAATGACAGTTCTTCACGCTGGTGGAAAATTTGATGACGAATCATATAAAGTGTCAGGTGGACTTCATGGAGTTGGAGTTAGAGTAGTTAATGCTCTTTCAGAATGGTTAGAGGTTGAAGTTTTCAAAGATGGAAAAATATATTTTCAAAGATTTGAAAGAGGAAATCCTGTTGCTGATGTTGAAGAAAGGGGAACTACTAAAAAGAAAGGAACCAAAGTTTCATTTAAACCGGATCAAGAAATATTTAAAGATGTAGATAGTTGGGATTTTAATTATGACACTTTAGCAAATAGAATGAGGGAACTGGCTTTTTTAAATAAAGGCATAACAATTAATATTTTTGATGAAGCATCAGAAAAAGGAAACAAAGATATATTTTGTTATAAAGGCGGAATTAAGGCGTTTGTTGAACATCTAAATAAAAATAAAACAGTTATCAACGCTGATGTAATTTATGTTGAAGGAAAAGATGAAAAGTCAAATATAGAAAGTGAAGTTGCTCTTCAATATCATGAATCATATACAGAAAATACTCTTACTTTTGCAAACAATATAAATACTCATGAAGGTGGTACTCATCTTTCTGGATTTAAATCAGCTCTTACCAGATGTATTAATACTTGGGGAAAGAAAAATAAAATAATAAAAGAAGATGCAGGACTCCAAGGAGATGATTGTCGTGAAGGTCTATCCGCAGTTATTAGTATTAGAATTCCTGATCCACAATTTGAAGGACAAACCAAAACTAAATTAGGAAATAGAGAAGTTGCTGGAATTGTTGAAACAGCGGTAAATGAAGGTTTAAGCCGTTATTTTGAAGAACATCCAAAAATAGCTAGAAATATCATTAATAGGGCTTCAATGGCTGCCTCAGCAAGAATAGCTGCGCGAAAAGCAAGAGATTTAGCAAGAAAGAAAAATTCTTTATCATCAGGAGAAATGGCTGCAAAATTAGCAAACTGTATTTCTAAAGATAGAGAGAGCATAGAAATTTATTTAGTAGAAGGAGACTCTGCAGGTGGTTCTGCAAAAGTTGGGAGAGATAATAGAACCCAAGCTATTTTGCCATTAAAAGGTAAAATACTAAATGTGGAAAAAAATAGACTTGATCGAGTACTTGAAAACAAAGAAATTATTTCTATGATTTCCGCAATTGGAACAGGTATTGGACGAGAAGAATTTGATATTGAAAAATTAAGATATGGCAAAATTATTATAATGACAGATGCCGATGTTGATGGCTCTCATATTAGAACATTAATTTTGACATTCTTTTATCGTTATATGCCAGAATTAATAAAACAGGGAAGAATTTATATTGCCCAGCCTCCTCTTTATAGAGTTGGAAGAAGAAAGAAAAGTAAATATATTCTAACAGAAGAAAGTATGAATAAAGCCCTTCTTAATCTTGGAACAGAAGGAACTGTATTAGAGTATAGAGACAATGGATCATCCCAAAAAATAGAAAAAAATTCTTTAGATGAATTATTAAAATCAATTACTAAGATAAAAAAATTAAAAAGAGCAATAGAAAAAAGAAACATCTCTTTTGAGAGATATCTTGAACTTAAAAAAGAAAAAGGAGCATCACCAAAATATAAAGGGGTTCATAACGAAGATGAAATATTTTTTACAGATGACTCTAGCCTTAAAAATTATATAAAAGAGCAAGAATCAAAAGGTAAAATAATAGAAATAATAGAAGAAGAAATAGGATTTTCACTTGAAGCAAGCAAGATAGTTGAAGAAACAGGAGAAGAGGAAGAAAAAACAGAAGTATTAAAACTAACAGAATTTATGTTTTGTAAAGAATTTGATGAAGCAATTGAGGTTATTGAAAAAAATAATCTTAATATGACACAATATAAAGCACCAAAAGATCCCGCTGAATTAGGAAAATTCTTTTTAATTAGTGGAAGTGATGAAATTAACGTCCGGTGTTTAGATGAAGTTTTAGAAGGCATAATGTCAATGGGTAAAAAAGGGTTAGAAATCCAAAGATATAAAGGTCTTGGTGAAATGAATCCTGAACAATTGTGGGAAACAACAATGGATCCAGAAAAAAGAACTCTTTTACAAGTAAGCATTGGAGACCCAGTTGAGGCAGATAGTTTATTTTCAATTTTAATGGGTGATGTCGTTGAGCCAAGAAGAAATTTTATTCAAAAACATGCTGCTGATGTTGAAAATATTGATGTTTAATAAACAATTAAAAAAATAGGAAATAACAAATAATGACCGAAGAAAATATAGAAACACTATCAGCCAAAGGCGTGAAAGATATTCTCATTGAAGATGAATTGAAACAAAGTTACTTAACTTATTCAATGAGTGTTATTGTTTCCCGTGCCTTGCCTGATGTTCGTGATGGGATGAAACCTGTTCATAGAAGAGTTTTAATGGCGATGAGAGATTTAAATCTTACCGCTCGTTCAAAACATAGAAAGTGTGCAAAAATTGTTGGTGAATGTATGGGTAATTATCATCCCCATGGTGATGCAGCAATTTATGATACATTGGTTAGAATGGCACAACCTTGGAATATGAATGGTCTGTTAGTTGATTCTCAGGGAAGTTTTGGTTCTGTAGATGGTGACCCCCCAGCTGCGATGCGTTATACTGAAGCAAAAATGACAAAATTATCTGAAGAATTACTTCAAGATATTGATAAAGATACTGTTAACTATGCACCGAACTATGATGATAC
>CAMZKK010000030.1 GCA_947311175.1 uncultured Planctomycetota bacterium
AATGATCGTAATAGGAATAGACCCCGGAACAATCAATGTTGGATTTGGGGTTGTTGAATACGTTGACAATCGAATGCTTTATCGTGATTCCGGATCTATTTCTGGAGACGGTGAAGATGATTTGGCAAAGCGATTGGTTGGTATTCATCGGGCGTTGCAGGTGGTGATGAGGCAGTGGAGTCCTGATTTTGCCGCAATAGAGACTGTCTTTTTTGGTAAAAATGTAAAAAGTGCAATCAAGATTGGTGAAGGGAGAGGAGTCGCACTTTTATCGGCAGCTGAGGCTGAGGTTGAGGTTGTTGGCTATGAGCCGGCAGTTGTTAAAAAATCAGTTTGTGGTAACGGTAGAGCTAGCAAGGAGCAAGTGGCTGAAATGGTGAGGGTTTTGCTTGGCTTACCGAGGGTTCCTGAGACAGATCACGAATCAGATGCTTTGGCAATGGCAATTTGTCATATCAATAGAACCAAAAGGGGGTTGTCTCATAATGACAACGACCTTCCACCAGCCGTCTTGAAGGCACTTGGAGGAAAACTTCCTGCAAAGAGACGGAGAAGATTTTAATTAAATTTTGCAGTAACTTGCAAAATTTAGGTTCATGATAGAGACTGTTTAAAATTCCCTTGAAAAAAAACAAAATCACTTGTATTCTTTAATTCTTGAAGATAGTGGATGAGTATGAGGATTTACATTTACTGAGCTTGGCGGATTTGAATGAAGACTATCAAAGTATCTCAATTAGAGCCAATAGAAAAACTTGGAACTGCTTTATTGCACAAATCAAGTAGCATCTTGGTTGAAGAGGGTGGCATTCTCTCGCAACCGATGATTGACTATATGAAAGAGTTGGGAATCAAAAAGGTTTATCTGCTTGGCGAGGATGATGTCTATGCCGAGAAACGACAGGAGTTGACCCATGTTAAGGTGGAGCTTGACTCTTTAAAGGCGGGCGAAAAACTTCTTAGAGCGATTTATGGACCGAATGGTCAATTGATGTTGGATGAAGGTGCGGCAACCCCTAAGAATTTCGGGGCATCCCTTCGTCGACGTGGAATTGAAAGTATTTTTATTCGTAAATCACCGGAAGAAATGAATCTTCAGTTGGCGAAAAACTTTAAAGCCCGTTATGAAGAGATGGCAGAAGAAGCAAGACCGAAAGAAGAGGCAAAACCATTTGAAGGTGAATTGGTTAATGATATAAAAGAAATTAAAGTAAAAGAAGCGGTAGCAGACGACTTTGATGCCAAAAAATTACAAAAAAAACTTGATGCCGCTACCACATTAGAAGTTAAGGCAGAGGGTGAAGCATTTGTCGAAAAGGTTAGAGATACCACAACCATTGAAAAGGTAACAGAGGCTGAAAAGGAAGAATTTTCAAATAATGTGAGCAATTCTATAACAAGTATTAAGGCAGCATTCGGCAATATCATTAGAGACCCTCGTTCCTTCAATGTAGATACTCTTGAAGGAATAGTAAATATCATTCTTGCCGGAACTGCTTACCATCGAGATTTGTTGAATATATGTAGTAACAATGTTTCAAATGAAAATTATATGGTTAGCCACCCTTTGGCGGTATCAATCTTATCGGTTAATATTGGCACCGCAATGGGATTTGGCTCTGCTCAAATTAAATCTCTTGCCTACGGTGCATTGCTGGCAGATATTGGATTATTCAAAGTGCCTGCAGAAATTCTGAATAAAAGAGGAAAACTTTCTCCTCGTGAATATGCAATCATAAAGAGGCATCCTGCCATTGGACTTGACTTGTTAGAAGCAGTTCGAGGATTGCCGGCAGAGGTTCCGTATATCGTTTATCAAAGTCATGAGCGACCTAATGGTGGTGGTTATCCCTGTGGTAAAAAGGACATTGTAATCCATACCTTTGCCAAGATTGTTAGTATTGCAGATTCATATCTTGCCATTTGTTCTGACAGACCTTATCGTCAAGGTAAAACTTTTTACGAGTCAATGGAGCAAATAATATTTATGGCGAGTAAAAAAATGTTAAACGCAAAGGTTATCAAAAGTTTTTTAAGCTGTGTCTCCCTTTTTCCGATAGGCTCATTTGTAACTCTTTCCGATAATCATATTGGTAGAGTTATTGCAGCAAATCCAGATGATTATATGCGACCTGTTATTAGCAAACTATGGACTGAAGATTTTTCTGAGCTGTCTGAAGAGGAGCAAAGAATCAATCTTATGGACACAAAAGACCTTTCAGTAACCAAAGTATTAGAGAGTGAGTCTGTTCCTCTCAATGGCAATTTATTGATTGGCTTTTAATCTTTAATTGGCCTGTTGATTAAATAAAATAACCAATCTTTCGTTTTTTCTTTTAATAAAAATCTTTGAAGATTCCCGCCATTGGCATTTAGACGGACAGATATATCTGAAAAACAAATTAGCGGATTATCCTTTGTGGGTAAAATCAAAATAGTTGAGTTCTTTTGCCAATCGGGAATATTTTCCGGATAAAAATCCATAAAATACATACCATTCTCCATCTTTAAAAGATAGCCCCACTGACCGCTAAACATTGGAGTAAAGTCGCTGTATTTTTCGTTTAATATGGTATTCAATTCGTTGATAGATTTTTTGTCAATCTGTTTTTGAATTATTAATGATGTGTTTTTAATAGCATAAAATGGGTCTTTCATAATCATCGAACTTAAAAATAAATATATTAGTAAAATATAAATTATGCTAAATGTTTGAATTAGTTGAACCGCTTTTTTCCCTTCGCTCACGGAATAAAAAATTCTTACAGCAAGCATTGCTATCAACTTTATCGCAACTACTAAAGCCCCTAAGGCGTGAGAGAAAAAACAGAGGCCGTAAAAAATTCCTGCAAGCGATTTAACAATTTTGTTTTTATCTGTCTCTAATCTTATTGCCATGATTAACATTGTGAAGAGGACAATAAGGTTGGCGTAGATAGTATTTGCGGTTAAGGCACAGAGGATGGTGAAAATCAATATGCTTAAGAAAGAAGCTGATGAGGTTTTATTCTTACGCATTATGCTTGTTAGGGTAGCCGTTCCTCCAGCAGCAATAAATGCTAACGAGAGTAAGTATGCAAAATTATATTGAGACGGAGGGAATAATAATAAAAACGGCATACTAATAACTATTGGTAGTGGCATAATGTGTAAAGAATTAACCATTGCCTGCCTACCATTCGGCACTTCGTCAACCAAGTCAATCAAAATTTCTCGGTGGATTTGAGCATACGGCGATGGTTTAATGGATTCATTGAATACGATAATTGTGCTGTATAAAATAAAGCTAAAGATTGCAACAGTGAAAAAACGGTATATTCTCATTTTTCTTTTCCCTCTAATTCTGCTGTTGCTTCATGAGGAGTTTTTTCCCAATAAAATGGAGCCCAAATAAGTTGCAAGGTTCCTTTCCACGCCGCGATGCTCATTATTATCCAGTATAAAGGGCTTAGTAAACACCAAGGAACCAGGGTGTATCTGCGACTGGCAATGCATGCCGTCATTGAGGATATAATAAACGCAACATTGCCGGCAAGTAATGACAACATTGCCGGAACTAAAATCCAAAACGGGAAAAATTCTGTAATGTATTCTTGCCCACCAATTAACCAAATAGCTGTGATGAGCCAATAGAACGGATTCATTAATAAACAAAATCCATTGGCACCAAAAATAAGATGGAAGTGGATTGTCTTTGCCAATCCCATCTGTTTTATCAACTTATTGTGATGTCTTAGATGAACCAAATATGTTTGGATATATCCCTTTACCCATCTGCTACGCTGTTTTATCCATGCACCGACCTTAAAGGTTGCTTCTTCCCAAGTGTGCGAGTCGAGGAGTTCTGTGCGGTAATGATGCATATAAAGCCTAATTCCCAAATCACAATCTTCGGTAACATTAAATGAATCCCATCCCTTTAACTCCTTCAAAACGGATAATCGGAAATGGTTAGAAGTGCCACCAAGGGGAATTGGGGCATCTAAGCGATATAGGCCGGCAAGGCAAAATTCAAACCAGGCTGCGTATTCAATTGTAAATAATTTGGTCAATGCATTTCGTGCAGTATTGTAAAAATTTAAGCGTGCCTGCAGACAAATAACCTTATCCGATGTTTGAGAAAAAACATATGCTGCTTTTTTTAATTGATCACACTCCGGGCGATCTTCTGCATCATAGATAACCAACAATTCACCATCGGCAAATTGCATCCCCCAATTACATGCCTTTGGCTTGGTTCGTGGTTCCGATACCGGGACATAGATTTTTTGAAAGATATTTGAAAGCGTTAGCGATTCAACAGCATTTTTAGTTAGTTCGTCATCCTCTTCAATTAAAAGTAAGACCTTTAATTTGTCTTGTGGATAATCCATTTTTTCAAGATGTTTTACCAATCCTTTGATTGCACTTTCTTCTTTATATAAGGGGATAAGAATGGTATAAGCAGGCCAAGTAAATTCAGTGATGTTATCAGGTATCTTTGCTCCCGGATATTCTTCAATTGAAAGATATTGCAATAATAATTTATAATGTGAAGACATTAGATAGAAAAGAATAAACAAGGTATTGATGACCAAGAATGTTTTTATTGTATCTATGTAAAAAAAGACACCCAATAA
>CAMZKK010000031.1 GCA_947311175.1 uncultured Planctomycetota bacterium
ACGTCATAAACGGCAAATACTGCCTGTCTAATCGCATCTTTTGAACTTAAAGAACAATCAATCTCTAACTCTTTAATCTCCGGCTCAGGCATAATAGTTGCGGGAGCCCATAAATCCTTTACCCTGAAATATTCTCGGGCTTTGTTGACAATCATCGTCGTGCCTGCGACTTTGCCATCAAAAGAATATCCTGCGATATGAGGGGTGCCAATAATTATTCTCTCATACAACTCATCACAAATAATGGGCTCGTGCTCCCAAACATCTAAAACCGCATCCCTAAGTTTTTTGCTAATCAATGCGTCAAGAATTGATAATTCATCACAAACTTTCCCCCTTGATGTGTTTATATAAAAACTACCCGTTTTCATTTTATTAAAAAAATCTTTTCCTGCTAATTTTAAGGTAGGATATTCTCCCTCTTCTTCAAGTGGGACATGGGTAGTTACAATATCTGAGTCTGCAAGCAGATAATCAAGAGAGACAAAACCTGCATCCCCCTCTTTTTTTGCTCGGGGTGGATCATTGAGTAAGACACTCATACCTAAAGCATTCACTTTATTTAAAACCAATTTTCCAACATTACCTACTCCAACAATCCCAATCGTCATCTTTGACAAATCAAGATTATATTTTTTTTCAAGATTTAATAACGATGAGACAATATAACAGGCAACGCTATTTGCATTTGAACCAGGAGCGCTAGTAAAGGCGATATCATTCTCTCTCAAATAATCACAATCTATATGATCAATACCGATAGTGGCAGTACCAACAAATTTAACTTGACTTCCATCAAGAAGTGTATGATTAACTTTCGTTACCGATCTTACCAACAAGCAATCCGCATCATTCAAATCAGCACTCTTCATCATCCTCCCCGACATCAGCCGAACTTCACCAAGTCCATCACAAGCTTCCTTAATATAAGGAATATTTTCATCTGCTAAAATCTTTATCATTTTTCACTCCATAAATAGCTAATTATGCAAACATATTACCATATTTTATAATATGAGCAAGGAAGTACTTGTAGTTATTGACAAAGCTTATGATTATGTTATTATTTAACTTTGAGACTTTATCAACTAATAGTAAGCTTACAATAAGAAACGAACCGTAAATCAGGAAAATCATGGCAAAGCTAAAAATTGTTGCCGGTGAAAACATCGGAAAAGAATATAAACTTGATGAAGGTGAAACAATAATTGGCAGACGCTCTACCAGCACTATCGTTGTTGACAATGGCAAAACTAGCAGAGATCACGCAAAAATCTCGTTTAAAGAAGATTATTACACCATAAATGACCTAAACAGTAGCAATGGAACATATCTAAATGGATTTGCCATTGAGGATGAAGAAATACTTGAAGCAGGTGATGAAATTCAAGTTGGGGGAATTAAGTTTAGACTCTTCCTTGAAGAGAAAAGCCCAAATGAGATAAAAATCCCCGGCTATATAGTAGAAGACACCATTGCTCAAGGTGGAATGGGAACAGTTTATCGTGCCATTCAAATATCAATGGACCGACCGGTAGCAATAAAAGTCCTTCATGATAAATATGCAATACAGAGAGATTGGGTTGATAAGTTTATTCAAGAGGCACGACTTGCAGGGAAATTAAATCACCCAAACATTATAGGTGTTCACGACGTTGGTAAATCAGGTAGTACCTACTACATAACGATGGAATTAATTGAAGGAAATGATATCTCGAAAATCATGAGGTATCGCTCTCTTGAATATCCCGAAATCATGAAAATTGGGGCAAAAATAGCTGATGCCCTAGCCTACGCCCACAAAAACAAACTTATCCACCGAGATATAAAGCCTGAAAACATTATGTTATCTAATAATGGTGAGGCAAAGCTAGCCGACCTCGGAATTGCAAAAAGCTTTGAGGCCGGCAGGGCAACATCAATTGAAAATTCTAAAAAAGTCCTCGGAACCCCTCACTACATGAGCCCAGAACAAGCATCAGGAGAAAAACTAGATGGCAAAAGTGACCTTTATAGCCTAGGAGCTACCCTTTATCATATGCTGGCTGGCGAACCGCCGTTCGATGGCGAAAACAATACTGAAATCATGACAAAGCATTTGACAGATGAACCGGAATCATTACTAGAAAAAAAACCTCGATTACCAAAGGCGGTAATAGATGCAGTAGATAAACTAATGAAAAAAAGCCCTGGTGACAGATTTGCAAATGCAGAAGAAGCAAGCAAGGCATTAGAAAAAGCAGCAAAGGCAAAAGCCAGATTGGCACCACAAAAATCAAGAAATTCAAATAAAGCCAAAGAAACTAATGGTGCTGGTCACAAGACAACGATGACCAAAAGAGCTACTACCAGAAAAAACAATACAAAGAAACAGGTTGGATTTTTTTTAACAGTACTAATTATTGTGCTGATAGTATTTAAAGTGGTAGGAAAAAAGGACAAGATAACGACAGACAAAGGTCCATCAGTTACTGAAATTATAAATGAAGCAAAGGCTCTTGACAGTAACGGTAAGCACGGTGAAGCTATTGCAAAATATCGTTCTATCAAAAACATATTTCCAAAAAACCTTGACGCTCAACTGCAAGCAAATAATGCAATTGAAAAAATCGAAGAAACAACTGAAGCATTGATGCGAAAAAAAGATGCCGACAATAAGTGGAAAATATTTAATAAATGGGAAATGAAAAACATTGATAATCTTGATGAGATGGAAACAAGGCTGCGAGAAATTATAGCCAATGAACCACTATTGAAATCCAAGGCAGCAAGGAAACTGCAAGGAATCCTCAAGATAAAGAACAAAATCCAAGCAGACGAAATGAAAAAAGAAATAAATGCAGCTAAAACAAAAGCCGAAGCAGGAGTGATTACTTTTAAAATCGACAGTGCAATAAATGCTCTTAGTGCTTTTCAAAAAAAATATCCTTACTCAAAATATGACAGTGAAATTCAACCATTGTTAGACAAACTAAATACTGCTGTCGAAGAAAAATACAACAAAACAAAACGCATGGCAAAAGACTACTACAACAAAAAAAACTATGCACAAGCAATAGGCATGTATAAAGAATTTATTAATGATGTGGAGTCAGAAAAATTTAATCAAAAAGCAAAAATGGCTATTAACACAATAAAATCCGAGTTATCTGTAATCAAAGAACAGCTAACCCCAAAAGTTCAAGAAGAAATCAAAAAACTCAATTACGATGCAGCACTAAATATTCTTGCTGAAACAGAATTACAACTCAACGGGACTGATTTTGGTAAAAACATTCCACGTCAAAAAAAATCTGTCAATATACTTCGTTCATATCATAAATTCATCATCGATGAAATAAACAAAGCAGGTGTTAAAGACACCAACATCAGGATAAATTGCTACCTAAATGGCAAAGAAAGCTTAAAAATAATACGTGCAGATAGACGAGGATTTACCACACCATTAACAGGCTCTGCGACCACAGTTATTAAATGGACAAAAGCTACTCCATTAGAACTATCAAAAATATACAAATGCTATACACCAAAGAACAACAAACAGTGGCAAAAAGCATTAAATCTCTACTGTCAGCTGTTTAAACTACCAAAGCAAAAAGGAGCGATATATGGAAATAATTAAAGGAATACCGGTATCTCCAGGATTTGCCATTGCTGAAGCATTTATCGTTTCTGGTAGCAAGCTAGATATCCCTAGACGCTTTGTTGATGAGGAAAGTACAGAAAAGGAAGTAGTTCGTTTTTTTGAGGCGGTAAAAATTGCTCAAGACGACATCAGACAATTACAGGAAAGTATGGATCCTAACCTTGGATTAGAGGCTCGTCCAATCTTTGATGCCCACATTATGATACTTGCGGACAGTTCTCTTCATGATGAAGTCGTCAAGAGAATAAACACCAACAGATTTAGTGCAGAATATGCCGTCAGCAGAAGTTTGAGAAAGTTTGAAAAAGTTTTTTATTCAATCAAAGACGAATACCTTGCACAAAGAGTAAGTGATATTCAAGATATAGAACGAAGACTCATACGAGCACTATTAGGGCAACGAGCCAATGATTTAAAATCCCTCAACAAAAAGGTAATTCTAGTTGCTCACGACTTAACACCAAGCGACACCGCAGAAATTGACACCTCTAAGGTTGTTGGATTTTGTACCGCAGTCGGTGGTTCAACGGGACACACCGCAATTGTCGCCCGTGCAATGGAATTACCGGCAGTGGTTGGACTTGGCAATGTATCAACCGATGTCAATATGGGTGACACCTTGATTATTGATGGGAATAGAGGAATAGTCATCATCAATCCAGACGAAGAGACAATTGATAAGTACAAGCTACTGGCCAATGATTTTCTTGAATTCGAAGAATCACTTTTTTCTGAAAAAGATCTAGCCGCAATAACCAGCGATGGAACAATTGCCGACGTAAAAGGGAACATAGAATTTCCACGTGAAGTAAAACAAATATTAAAGGGTGGCGGTGATGGCGTTGGACTTTATCGAACAGAATTCCTCTATCTGTCTACCCAAAATGACCCCTCTGAAGAAGTCCACTATTCCGTTTATGTTAAATCACTCGAAGCACTTAATGGCAAGCCATTAACCATAAGAACCCTAGACCTCGGTGCAGATAAATTCTTTCATACAGGCGATACTCTTACCGAACGCAACCCAAACCTTGGTTGTCGTGCAATAAGATATTGCCTATTGCGTCCTGATATTTTTAGAACTCAAATCAGAGCAATTTGTAGAGCATCAGCCCACGGCACAATCAGAATGATGGTACCGATGGTATGCTCTGTAGAAGAGGTTATAAAGACAAGAGAAATCTTAACAGAAGTACAAGATGAATTGGCTGCAGAAGGGATTGCATACGACACAGAGATGCAGGTTGGAATTATGGTTGAAATTCCAGCTACTGCTCTTACCCTTGAGTCATATGTCCCTTATGTTGATTTTTTCTCTATCGGCACTAACGACCTTATTCAATATACAATTGCAGTTGATCGCACCAATGAACATGTTGCAAACCTTTATCGCCCAGGGCATCCGGCAGTTTTGCTTTTAATCAAGACAATTATTGATGTCTCAATCAAAAATAATATTCCTGTATCAATGTGTGGCGAAATGAGTGGAGACCCAACCTTTATAATATTTCTACTCGGATTGGGATTAAAGAGTTTTTCTGTTGCCCCTCCAATTATCCCAGAGGTAAAAAAACTCATTAGGTCGGTATCTATCGACGATGCTGAACAGATTGCAAAAGAAGTAATGGCAATGAATGATGAACGCAAAATCGTAACTCATCTACGAAAATTCACCAGAAAAATAATGCCAAAATGGATGGTATAATATAAAAAACGTGGTACATGCAAAGCTTCTTTGCGTGTACCACATCCTTATTCCAGTCGGGACATGCATAGCTTAGAAAAAATATTATTTTACGATTTTTGAAAACAGTTTTGGTAAGAATAAGGATAGGTCTTATAATTCTGCCTCAATCACTAATTTACGATTAGGTCATTTGTCAATTTAGCAAAAAAAGCTAAAAAAAAACATATTTCTCCTGTATATTACAAT
>CAMZKK010000032.1 GCA_947311175.1 uncultured Planctomycetota bacterium
GTCAATCCTTCTGCATCAGCAACCGTTATTACCTTTGTCGGTTTAACCACAATTGGAATAGCCTGACTTTTAGCAATTTCATACCTCCCTTTCTTAACATCAAAATATGGTAATTCAATTGGAGGAATTTCTTTGACCTTATCTGTCAACGCCCTTATGGTCTGAGTAAAGACAATATTGCCATCAACATTTTTTCCATCCGCAATATCTTGAGGAACCTTAAATTCTTTGATTAGATTTTTTTGTTTATACAACAATGGAGGAGGAGTTTTATCAAGAAGAACAGAACCAGACAGGACAATGGTTAGGGTTATTGGATCACCAACATTTACTGTTTCCGGCTCAGCAAGGGTTTGAATCTTGTAAATACCAACATGCTGATTGTAATTTTCAGGACGACCAACCATTGGAGTATTTTTAACATTGATAGACAAGGCATCAGAAGGAACAATTATTTTTTGCGTAACCGCCTGTCTGCGTCTACCACCAAAAAAGGGATCATCAAAAATACTACGACTTCTCCTGCGATACCCTCTTACGACATCACAAGCAACAGTTGCCGAATCAAAATCAATCTTACCTGAATCAAGCGGGACAACCGCCATCTTAAACTTTACCGCTAATCCGCCAATTCCCTTATATCTTACATTTCCCTTCAAGGCATTAAATGAAAATTTACCTACCTCTACCTTCATATAATTATCATTAGTATATTTATTCCGCGCGTAATTGATTGGGGAAAATGATAATCTATCATCATCCAAAAAAGGCAGATTAAAATCTATCCCTTGCACATTTTGGGTCAAATAAAAGATTACCTCAACTACAATCGGTTGACCGATATAGCACGATTTATCCGAAGATTTGATTTCCAAGCCAAACCCATCAATTTTTCCAATCTCGCTAACTCTAATATTGCGAGGTTCTGTTTCTATTTTTCTACCATTCACACTTATTGTTAAAGGTGGTATCTCAAGCAGTCCTGACTTATTTGCAACAAATCGATAAGTAGCAACATATCCGTGAAAAGAGGTTTTGGTCATCCTTCCATTAATAATTGTAACCGAAGAATTACTCTGCGGCATACCGCCAATAAAAGTTGTAGAAAAATCTTTTACAATACTCATGTCTGGACTTATTGGTGAGGTACTACCATTAACCTTTATTTTAACCATAAATGGTTCACCAACACTAACTGAGTTTTTTCCAACAATCAACTCAACACTGGTTTCTTCTGCTGAGACAATACTAATAGATAGTAATAATACAAATATCAAATATCTAAATTTCATAATTACCAATCCTTTTCAACATCAATGTATCGTCCTTGGCGAAGAATTGAACGCTGTTGTTTATTCTTTTTTTCATCTTGTAAAATCTGATCAGCTGTGCTTTTTTTCAACTTATCTTTATCAATCTTCTCTTGTTCTTTCTTGGGCTTTGATTGTTTTTGGTTATTTTTATCTTTATTATCTTTATTTTGCTTATCCTTGTCTTGTTTTTTATTATCTTTTTTATCGTTCCTCTTATCATTTTTATCTTTATTCTTGTCATTCTTATTTTTCTTTTGTGATTTTTTATTATCAAGGTTTTTTATTGCCTTGCCTAATTCCTCTTCAGCCTTCTTCTGTTCATCAATCGCCTTTTTCATATCTTTTTTCTGCAAGGCATCTGATGCCTGCCGTTGATGTTTTTCGGCATTTTTAACATTTTTTGCCGCAGCCTGTTGTTGTTTATCAAGCCGCTTTTGCATTTTTTCACCAAGTGACTTTGTCTCTTTACTCTGCGGTTCTTGCTCTTTTTTTATGTCATTGGTTCCTTTTTTGGGTGTTGATTCTTTTTCTTGTTCTTTCTTCCGTTTTTTCGTCTTCTCAGTTGTTTTCTTTTGCTTTTCTAATTGTTTTTTAAGCTTCTTTCTCATCTCTTTTCGTTGTTTTTCATTTTGTTTTTTCTGTTGTTCCATCATTTTTTTTATTTGTTTAATTTGTTTAATCTTTTCATTTGTCAATTCAAGATTACTTGCGGCTGAGATTAATCTGTGATTTTTCTGGTAAGCATTTCTAAAATTTGAAGATACTTCGGTTAATTGCTTTATTTTATTTTCAAGATTACCCTTAGTTTTTTTTGAATTCATTGTCGCTAAATAAGAACTAACCCCCATATTATACAAAGCCAATGCCTGCAATTCCTTTTCCTTAGCAAGGACAGATGATTGCTTGAATAATTCCTTTGCTTCTTCATACTTTTTCAAGCCAAATTGCGCTGTTCCTTGATTAAAAAGAATTAAATCTTTACCTTTACTTGCAATATTTTCGGCATCTTTATATTTTCTTAAAGCGGTTGCGAAATCACCTTTTTTGTATAAAGCATTTCCTTCGTCAACAACCTTAGCAATATCGTCAGCCCTAAGGGTTGTCATCATCATCAACAAAATAAAGATATAACCATATTTACTTAACATTTTGGACCTTCTTTTCTCACCTCTAAAACCAGTAGCTCTGCAAACAATAAAACGACCGCCAACAATAAAAATATTTGAAATTTTTCTTCAAACCGCTGAACCTTCTTTTCTTCGTATTCATTTTTTTCTGCAGTTTCAATCAAGCGTGAATAAACCTCACCTAAATCAATCATTCCGGTTGCAACATTAAAATAAGCTCCACCTTTACTTGCCTTTGCCATTTTTCTAAGAACATTGGCATTTAATTTTGTCCATACTTCCGAGCCATCTTTCTTTTTCAAAAAATATTTCTTTCCATTTTCATCTTTTAACGGTATTCGTTTCCCATTCTTTTCATCGCCAATTCCAATTATAATCAGCCGAACCCCTGCCTTGCCGGCAAGCTCCGCCGCATTAACCGGTAAACTGTCGTGGTCCTCACCATCGGTAATCAAGATTATATCTCGATATTTAACCGCTTTTTTATCGAAAACATCATTCAGACATTTACGAATTGCATCGCCAATCATTGTGCCACCACGACTAACACTATCTGGTGATAACTCATCAATCGCCATTCTGAAAAATCCGTAGTCAAGGGTTAGTGGGCATTTAATTACGGTATTACCGGCAAAGGCAACTAATCCAACTCTATCTCCTTTGATTTTTTCAAGGCAATCTTTAACCGCTAATTTTGAACGTTCCAATCTATTTGGAATTAAATCAGTAGCAAGCATACTACGAGATACATCAAGCAAAAAGATAACATCTCTACCACGAGATTTTACTTTTTCAGGAATAAGATTCCAGCTTGGTCTAGCAATCGCAAAGACAACCAAAAAAATTGCACCGACAAATAAACCTGATTTAAGCAATACTCGCCGCAACGATGCACCAACCACCATATCATTAATAATGGTTGACTTGCCAAGCATAGCCATTGCTTTCCTTCGCTTGTGCCATGAATACCAAAAAAACATCACAACAACAGGCAATATCCACGCTAAATATAGGGCATCAATGTTATAAAATCTCAAAACTAAAATACTCCACAGTTAAGAATTAAAAGTTAAAAGTTAAAAATGAAGGAAGCTCTCCGAGCGAGTTTTAATTAAATTGCCTTTAGCAATAGCTAAAGCACCTTCATTGTTCATTATTCATTATTCATTTTTAATTAAATTCCGCAACATGTGCCCTTTTCGGGTATATGTTGCGGAATTTAGGATTATGCCATTCTTCTAAAAATCGTTGTTTGCAAAACAACCTCGATTAACAATAAGCCTAAGGCAAAAATAGCCAATATTACAAATCTTTCCTTATAATCTAAATACCGCACAGACTTAACTTCACTTTTTTCCAAATTATCAATTTCCTTATAAACATTTCGTAGGCTGTCAGAGTCTCCTGCCATATAAAATTTTCCACCGGTCAATGAAGAAATTTTTTCTAACAATCCCGTATCAATACTTCTGCTACTATTTGCAAAAAAACCAAACAATCCGCCCGCCCCATCACCACCATCATTACCAATTCCTATACAATAAATCTTAACTCCCCATTTTTTTGCCAACTTTGCAGCCTCTAACGGGGTATACTTGCCATAATTATTAACGCCATCGGTGAGCAGAATTATTATCTTACTTTTGATTTCATATTTTTTGTCTATTTTAACTCCTCTATCCCGAAGTGATTTTTCTACATTTTTTAGCCTTGCAGCAGCAAGGGCAATTGCATCTCCAATTGAGGTGCCGTCTTCACTTCTTTGTTGAACAAGTTTAACTTGTTTTTCCAATTGCAAAAGTCCATTATGCCCCAAGGTTAATGGGCAAATGGTATCTGCATAACGGGCAAAGGCAATCATTCCAATCAAATCATTTAACCGTCCCTTTAATTCTCCTCCATTACCATGCACAAATTCTCTAAACACCTTTTTCACAACTTTGAGTCGACTAAGACTTTTACCGTCAAAATCCATTTCAGCACCCATACTTGAAGATCTATCAACTGCCATCTCAATTGCAACCCCCTTGCTGAAATCGTCAATCCTCTCACTACCTTTTTGCGGGCGAGCAATCGCTACAATTAATAGGGCAAGCGCAAGCATTCTAATTATCACGGGTAATGACTTCATCCTAACGCGTAACGATGGGGTAATTGCCTTGATGCTTGCAATAGAAGAGTGACGGACATAACCAAATCGTGATCGTCTATGGAGATACCAATAAACAAGTGGCAACACAAGCAACAATAATAGATAGTATGGTGATTCAAATCTCATCTACTTAATTCCTTATTCGATATTTATCGAACTTCAAATCAGTTATCAATCTCTTTTGATTTTTGAGACTGTCTAATAAATTCTTCACATAGGTTAAAGGTGTTTTCTATTTCTTGCTCTGTTGGTTGAAATGCTGCGAATTTAACCATATCGCAATGCTCTAAAAAACTTCTCAATTTAACCTTACTTTCAGCAGGCAGAGCAGATGAATGTTGCAATTCAAGCATAAATTCTTCAGTGGTCAACTCTGGGGCACGAAGATTAAACTCTGCTTCAACAAACCACCGTAAGATATCTGACACTTCAGAATAAAACAGTTTCACCTCACCCCTTGCAAGGAGGTTACGTTCACGAAGAGCGACAATCTTTTCCATCGCCTCCTCATATGGAGTTTTTACAATTATCACTTCTTCTGTTTTTCTATACTTAAAATACCAAATAGCAACCGCAATAATAACCACAAGCAAAACTGCAAACAAGATATACCAAACTAAAAATGATTTTGGATATATCATAGGAGGAGCAATTCCCTCCATTTTCTCTTTAGCTTTATCTTTAAATACAGAATTAATCTTTATTTTAATCGCCTTGCTGCGAAGAATATTACTATCGTTTTTGCCAATCTTTAAAGCAAATGGTGGTAAATTAATATCTCCCGGTAAAAAAGGAGCCAACTCAAACTCTTGCTCAATCCTTACTTTGCCATTTGGCAAAATTGTTTGCTTTTTCTTTCCAATCCTTAAAACAGAAAACTCATCTGTTTTTTTCTCTACATCAATACTATTGACGATTGTCCCTTCCGGAGCCTCAATGACGCTCACAACCTTAAGAGTATCTGCTACCGACAACTCTGTCTGTTCGGCCGTGATTGAAAGTTTAATTTCACCATTAGTGACCTCTATCGTCTTTGAAGTATCTTGAGTTTTATCATCATCATTGTCACCACAACCAGACAAAATGGTCATAGTTATTACCAACAACAAAAAACATCTGCGAAGCAACACCATCAACTGCGTTTCTCCCTTTTATGAAAAAAACCAATCAACGACTTTACATAGTCATCGCCCTCAACAATATCAATGCAATCAATCCCTTTTGCTCTCATTGAGGTGATAAAATCACGATTTTGTTTATTCATCAAGTCTGAAAACTCATCGAGAGACCGTTTCGATGAGGTATCAAACAACGCTCGTTGTCCGGTTTCACTGTCAAGCAACTCAAGTAAACCGACATTCGGGATTGAATATTCTAATCGACTACGCAACCTAAAAAGTACCAAGTCATGTCGATAACTAACCGCTCGAAGAGGTTTTTCATAATTGTTGTCTTGAAAATCAGACATCAAAAAAACAATTGCTCGCTTTGCTAAAACTCGACCTAAGTAATCAAGGGCATTTGCGATATTCGTACCTTTGTTTTTTGGTTTATAAACAAGAAGGTCACGAACCATTCTCATCACATGTGAAGTACCTTTGCGGGGTGGAATAAATTTTTCAACATGATCGGTAAAAATTATCAAGCCGACTTTATCATTATTTTTTATGGCAGAGAATGCCAACAACGCACAAATTTCAGTAGCAACCTCATTCTTAGTTTTTTCAACAGCACCAATGCTACCGGAGGCAGACAAGTCAAC
>CAMZKK010000033.1 GCA_947311175.1 uncultured Planctomycetota bacterium
AAGAATTTCACTAAGCGAATCCACCGCTAAACAAGTGGGGGACTTTACTGTCATTTGTGCAACGCCAATAAATTAACCAACTATTTTTTTTAGCCGCGAATACGCGAATTGGGATTATAGGAGTTGTGAAGCATCTGTTTACAAGGTAAGTATCGACATTGGAATTTTAAAACAACCCCAGTCAGCGACCCACTAAACGACCCAGTTAAAAACCTCTTGAAAGTTCTTAAAAATGGGGCTTCCGTTCAAAAGGAGAAAATTGGCCATTCAGATTAGATATTTGATTCAAGGTGATTGGTAGATATTTTGGACAATACTTGTATTTACTCTTGATGATAGCAATAAGTTCCGCAATTTTATCGCTGCTGGACATTATATTGGACTAAGGGCTGAAGAAGGGCTAAATGGACCACATACGGGTGGACGAATGTCTGGGTTTGTTTTGAGTGTCTTGAGCGGTTGTTTTTATGTTTTCCCATGGGGTTCGTTTGCAAGAATGTCTGGTTTTTTTGTTTTATATAATAAATGTGGCAAAGTATTTAAACCAAAAGAAAACTTTTATGGTAAATCTTCATATGTGACAAAGATAATTTTGTACATTACACTCTTGGCAATGTCTTCGCCTTTATACACAAAATCAAAAATGCTTGCTGTTACAGGTAAAATAAGTTTAGGATGCAAAGAAAATCTTCAACATATTGCCGAATCTAACAAGGCATTTCATTGCAATCGGCTTAGATAGACATTCTCGAAAAATGAGATAGCCCTTTACAATAGATTCAAAAAGTGGGCTGTCTGCCTCTTCCTAAAAGGTAAAAAAGACGACGAATCAAGCTATATCGTAAGAAAAGTTCCCTACAGGGTCATGAAGACTTTTTGGTCATGTATGACAAAAAGGGTAACCATCCTGACGGGACTCGGTGCCTTCTTTTTGAAAAAGATAAGGTCATAATAAGGGTCGATGAAGAAAAATTTCAAAGAATACTTCAACTGCAAAAAGACTTAGAAGATAACCCCGAAAATATCAAAAAACTCCGAGAGCTAAATTGCTTAGTTATTTTTAGCAAATAAGCATAAATTAATAAATTCCTAAATTCAGCAAGTACCAACTAAAACTTGCTGGATTTAGGCTTATTTACCATCTAAAGACATGCCAGTATGCCTTCCGATAAAAAACTTAAAAGAATTTTTTCTGCTTGACAGAAAAGTTAATCCAAATTACCCTCTAGCGTATTAATAACATTATGATAACTTAGTGATAACATGTAGTTATTGTGGTATATAATGTAGGTAAAAAATCAATCTGAATTTAATGGATGAAGCTCAATGCTTTAATTATAGGGAGTTTTTTAATGACAACTATGCACAGGATGACAAGGGGATTACTTCTTGCTTTATTGGTTACTGGAACTGCACAAGCGGCAGACCATACGCAAGGAAGGAAGATTAGACAGGCAAATATTGAATATGATGGCAAGAGGATTCAACTCGAAAAAAATTATGATGCGACAATCATTAAGGATGAAAAAGAGCATGATTCTGCAGTTGGGGAAAATGAAAACACATTCAATGTCACCAAAGAAAACGCTAGAATAAAGTTCGAAAAGAAAAAAACTACAGCAAAGGCTGTTAATAATAAAGAAATTACTGATGCTGATGTCCTCTACGATAACACAGTAAATAAGGTCGTTTCAGACAGAGACGCGATGATGAATATGGAAATTGAAAAATATACAAAAACTTATGATAATCGTCATCGTAGCCTCGCGAACAGCGAAGATAGGATTGAGACTAAATACGAAAATGATACTAATGCAGCTGTCAATGAAGAAAATAAATTAATTGAAGATTCAAACAACCTGCTCAATCGCTCAGTTCATAACTCTAAAGCAAAATGTGATGCCGATGTCGACAACTCAAGCAAAAGTTTTGACAAGAATTATATTGAAGCTGTTAAATTAGAAAAACAAAAGTGTATCACCGCAAAAAAACTTTTTGAATCCACAAGTAGACAATCAAGAATTAACTTCAACGCCACTGTTAAGAATGCAGTAAAAGCATATAGTGCAACCCATGACAGAGCTAGTTCTGAATTTATAGCTACGGTGAATAAAGCAAAAACCGAATTTGATAACACTGTTGATAATGCGGTAAAAACTTTACGTTCTGATGAAAGTAGTGCGCGCAGTAATCATGAAAAAGAATACGCAAACCTTAATAAGACTAAGGTCGATGCCTATACAATTGCTCACGCAAAATTCAAAACTGACACAAACGCAGCAGAAGAAACGTACAAAAAAGCTAAGGCTGAAGCGGAAATAAAGGCCGAGAAGCTGTACATTGAAGCAAAGACAAAAGTAAGGACCGATGGCAAGGACGCAACTTTAGACTTTAATAACGCCATCGAAACTAATAGAAAAAAATACGATGCCTCTATCGCTAAGGCAAAAGAGACATATTATAATGATATTAAGGGTGCACCAAAATTCCGTCACGTTAAGATGGCAAAATTAAAATACGAAATAGCAATCTGTAAAATCAATAAAGCATTTGATACCGGAAAAGATAATGCAGAAAACAATTATGAAATCCAAAAGGTTGCGGCAAAGGTTACATTTGACGTAGCAAAAGAAGACATCAAGAAGAATAGAACACTTTCGATTATTGCGGCGAGAGCGGTAAAGGAAAAAACTCTTGATACCGCAGTTGCAATTCATGAAAAATCCCTTCATGATGCATCAAAAGCATACGAGCAAGGGAAAACAAGTAGCAAAGCAAATTACGTATTGGCTATGAAAAATGCTACACGTAAATATAATGACAGCATTAGTAATGCAAGGAAGCTTTGCAAAAACCAAATAAATGATTCAGAAAGAAAGCTTGAAAATATCATAAACGATGCTAGATTAAAACGTCAAGAAGATCGAATAGCAGCTCGCAAACAACACGACACTAGCGTTAAGGATGCACGCACTGCCCGTAATACTGAATATGCAATAGCTCGCAAAACTTGTGCTGATGCAGTCATTGCTGCGGTTGACAAGAGAGCTAGCGACCATATCTTATCTCGTGAGGTTCGCGACTCTTCAATTGCTAAAGCTGCTCATTTGCGTGAAAAGACAGTAATCATTGCAAAACGTGACTGTGATGGCAAAGAGATTACCTTTAATAATGAGTATGAGATTGAAGTTAATAACGCCCGCAGAATTTTTGAAAAGGCTGTAATTACCGCAAAAGAAGCTCGTGATTTAGCATTATCTGAGGTTAATCGTGAAGCTGAAAAAACACGACTAGATGAAGGTGAAAAACATGAACACAGTAAGATGAATACTTGGGAAAAGTATGAAACAACAATTGCAAATACCAAACATGCTTATGAAACAGCGATTGACAAGGCAGCATTAACATTCACCAGCAAGCATTTTGAATTAATCAAAAAGTATGAAAATCTAGTTAGGCAAAGTAAGACTAATCTTGGCGTGGATATTCGCAAATACAGACTTGAACATAGCCTTAAAGTATACCGTGCTAAAGACCAGTACTACGGTAAAACCTCAGCTAACGCTTGGTATAAAAAATTTGAAAATGTAAAATAACAAAAAACCAAAACATTATATAAAACATTTAAACCCCTCTGCATTTTTAGAGGGGTTTAATATGGAGCATAGATGAACATTAAAATAAAACCCAGCATTATGACTATCTATTTATCTTTTTTTTGTTTTTTTATGTATGTTAGCTCTTCAGTGGTTGCACAGGACAAAGGCAGGACAAAGGCAGAAATAATGCTTGGGAAAAAACCCGAGGTTCTTGAAGACGTAGCTCCAAAAACTGACAAAACCGCAAAAACTAAAGAAAGCACAAAGAACGATAATCACCCTATAAACAAAACGACCTTGGATAGCTTGAAAAAAAACAGCCCGTTGATCTTTTTGAGAAAAGAAGAAGCGCTGTGTAGTATTTTTAAAGATGTTGGAGTTTTCGAACTTTTTCTAGGTAACAGACAGTTTAAAAATGCAAGAATATTCATCAATGGCATTTCTGTTTTGAAAGATGCAAAATATACCCAAAAAAGAAAAAATGGAGTTTGGGCGACAAGAAAAATTGAGGAGCTTATTGTCAATACAAGGATTAGATTTGTTGATAACGAATGGCTTGGCATTTCTATTTCTCTAACCAATACATCTGAAGAAGCTAAACTCATTAAGGATATCAGATTTATTGATTGCGAGTACAGCAACGCCCTTTTTGGCACAGAAAAAATCAACAAAATGCGACTTTTTTCACACTCTTCACCAGAGCTAAATGGTAATCCAGGATGGGTTAATATTGGTGAAACCAGCCATACCGTAAATACCCTAGGAGCACTTTATATTCCAGAGCTGAAAAATGTTTGGTTTATGGCGTGGCAGTTACCTCATAGGTGGCCATATACAATTTCAATTGATGGCAAGAGCAAGAGATTTAGTACTTCGGTAAATCTGCAAGATAATTTCACAATTAGACCTGGAGCTACTGTTAGCTTTGATGAATTCGTCATTAATGGCTCACTACCTTTTGAAGCTAGCTTGAAGGAGTATGGTGAATTGTTTAAAGCTCGTTATCCAAAATCATTACCAAAGATTCAACACGGTTATTTATTTTCTGGAGATGGTGATGAAAAAATAGTTGCAGAGAAATCTCTGAAGAGACTAAAACTTCTCTCAGAGTGGAAGAATGGAGCGTCGTACATATCATATTACATACTTAAAGAAGGTTGGAATAATGACATTGGTGACTGGTCATTTAATGCCGGATTCAGTAGCATTAACCCAAATTGGTCGAAGTCGGTCAAGAAGGCAAAGGCAATTCCAGGAATTTCTATCTCGCCTTTTAAAATATCTAAAACTTTAAACAAAACTGCAAAACTACCTGTGCTAGAAATTAAGAAAATAGAGAATTCAAAATATTCTATATGTGACCCATCTACTGAGGTATTTATAAAAAATAGTTGCAGGCAATTTTATCGTCTAGTAAATTTAGGAATTAAGCTTTTTAGGGTTAGAGGGATAACTAGTGACATTTCATTAGAAGATAAACATATATCCCTTAAGGATAACTCATTTACCATGGAATCTGCTCTTATATATACATATTCAGCTATTCGCAAAATCACTGGCAATAACACACTATTGTTAAGCGATGAAAAAGCCATTTATTCAACAGCAGGGAATATTGATATCTTACAGGCAGGGCTTACTGCACCAAGTGACTGGATAGAGATACGAGAGAAAATTGTTCGTAAAAATGCTTTTCGTTTTTGGATGCACGACACAATTTATCTTATCGCCCAAGCTCCACTTAATTTCGGCAGTAAATCATCACCTACAAAAGTTAGATTAACTCTCGACGAATTGAGATCGTGGTGCTCATACTTGGTTATTACGGGTGGACCTATATTTATTGAAAATAATGTAGAAGATTTATCTTCAGAAAAACAAAAACTTATGCTGATTACTCTAAAGCATTCAGGCGGGAATGCCGGCTCTCCTATAGATATATTAAAAAACAACTTGCCTGAAAAATGGATTCGGCGTGAAAGTGATAAAGTTTACATAGCCCTAATAAACTGGAGTGATAAGACAAAAGAAATCTTACTTGATTACAATCAAGTAAGAGAACTCGCCCTAAAAACAAAACTGACAGATATTTTCACGAATAAACCTCAACAAATAAATACCGGTGTGCTTAAGATTAATTTAAAGCCACATCAATCATTTTGTACGATTATCAAGTAAAAAATATATAACCCTCAGAAGAATACATAAACCATCATACTCATAACTAAAAGAGATAAGAATGCAAATAAATATTTGCAAAAAATAAATAACCACTTAAAATGGAAGTTCCACATTAAAGGCCAACGGTTTTTTAGTGTAACATCTTTAGAATCAGAAGTTTATGTAGGTTTTCTTGTCCTTTTCCTCGCGGACACATTTATTTTTTTATGGATTATTTTTTCAGGTAAGTTGTAGTTTAATTTTGATAATAATTTTGCCGATAGACCTTTTGGGTTAGGGATTTTGTTTATTGATATGCCATTACCTTTAATTACTTCAATACTACTTATAGTTGACAGGCAATTAAGTCCCTCTTGAACGGTTGTGTTTAATCCTTTCCATGCTGACTCTAATTCTCTACGCAAAAGATATGCTAGCATCACAACAAACACATGTCCGCGAGTTGACTTTTCAGTTCTTACATGAATGGGTCTAAGTTCAAGATG
>CAMZKK010000034.1 GCA_947311175.1 uncultured Planctomycetota bacterium
ATAACTGATTATATAGATTATTTTTTAACCCATCTATCCCAATATCAAATTGATTGAGCACATCTGTGCTACCAAAGTATGCTACTTCATAAAATCGCAAAACCAATTTATAGTCATCCATATTTGAGCCATGAATGTTTTTTAATTCAGTGAGTTTTTGTTCAGGAATATCCCAATATGCGTGAATTCGGTATGGCCCCACTTCAAGTAATACTAGCTTTGCTTCTTTGCTGTCTGGAAAATTTTTGAATTCGATTGCTTTTAGAATGTCTTTGAGGGTATCCGGTGAGTAAACTTTTCCAGTTGTTTTCTTTATTCGAGAGCTATCTCTTTGTAAATCAACCTCAAGGTCGCCACTCCCGATAATAAATTGTCGTTCAACTTTTTTTCCTCTAAAGGATACGAGGCTAAGTTCATTGGCTGTAGGAGAAAAAGCACACCCACCTTTGAGGGTTCGAGTATTCTTGGTTTTGTTCATTTTTCGATTATTATTTAAGGTAGTCTGCATCTTCATTTTCCTCCTTTATTAATCTATCATTGTTGCATCAATAACAAATGAGCAACAGTAGCATTGAAATACTATCTTTTCTCTGGGGTATTGTAACGCCATTCAAGACGGCAATCATTGCATTTGAGAGAATTTATTACACTATAAAATGTAGTATATCCGGTGCTTGTATCACTTTTAGCTAGTGTCATTTCGTCATGGATATTTGCATGATCATAGCACACTCCGCGTCCGCATGCGGCACAAGTTCCTCTTGCTTCATTTTCACAAAACCAACATTTCATAATGTCATCCTCTAAAAAAATAGATGCTAAAATCATTAATTATAATGAATTATAGTTTAACACTGTTCAGTCAGTAGTCAAAAAAAATATCATTATTTTTGATAGTTTCGGATTGAAGTTGAGATAAATCTAAATATTTAAGATGCGGGGAATAATTATGAAAAACAGAATATGACCACAAAGGGACTTTGTAGTCGGCATTATTATTTATCAACAATCCAAACAATAGTGCCAATGCCAATACCTGCGTATAATTTTTTCATTTGTTCCCCTTTTAACTCAATATTGCCGGTTGTGTTATACTTTTCACTGTTGGTTCTCGTTTTGATTTTAATGTTTCCTCCCAACTGAGTATTGCCTGGAATTGGGGTGTTATTATAGTGAGATTGCAATAGGTGATTTGCCATTTTTTTGCTCAACCTGTTATCTTTTAAGGCAATTTCAATGTCTTTTTTATTCGGGTAGTTTAGTAGCAATATTGGACCTTCTGTCTTTGTATTACTTTTTTTAATAATTAAATATTTACCAATTGGTGTTCGTTGGTCATTAGCATTAATTTTTTTTCCTGCTTTTCTCCCAGTTTTTAAATCTTTAAACAGATAGACTTTTTTTGCATAACTTCTAACCAACATTACCTTAGATTTAAGATAAATAATAATATTTGCCTTCGCAATTGGTTTTTCTTTTATTGGGGAATAATGTTTTGTGTTTATGGTGTTCTTTTGTACATTCCTTTTGTGGGTTGCATGCAACTTGTTAGTTGCTTTTTTCTTGCTTTTACTTTTTGAATCTTTGTTGTTGGGGGTAAATTGGGTAAGGGTGATGGTTCTTTCTGAATAATATTTATCGTTACCCTCACTTGTTTGCTGACCTTTTTGAGGAAGATTTAAAGCGTTTAGAGTCTTTGAAATTAATGCATTTTTTAATTCATGCCAATTGCTATTAGTCAAAACTTCATTGCGGACAATGATGAGGCTAACAGAGCTCAAAATGATTGTTAGGCAAAGTAAAAAGCGTAAGTATGGAGAATCGAAAACAATTGATGTTCTTGCTTGCTTTTTTGTCTTTATTTTTTCTTTTGGAATGGATGGTGAATCATCTGTCTTGCTCTCTTCCATCTTTAGTTGTGGTAATATCTCATCAAGTGAGAACTTTGGGATATCTAACCATGATATTTCAGCATCTAAGGGACCCTCCTCTTCAATAAATATGTGTCTCCATTTATCTTTGAACTTTAAACCATTTTTTATTGTTAAATAGCGATAATTTAAATCTTCACTACCGTCGGTTGTTATGTTTTCTAGGTGATACAAAGAGCTTTTTGGATAATATAATATTTTATAATCTTTTTCTCGAAGACGATAACAGTAATCTAAATCTTCAAATTGGACCGGGCTAAATTCGGTATCAAGTAGCCCTACAAGCTTGGCAGCTTCTCCATTTATCAATAAACAGGCACTGATTGCGCATTGACAAAAATATTCAACATTTAAATTTTTGCTGTCTGCTTTTTCACCTCGACCAATAAACTGAATTTTGCCACTCTTACTGACTGCACATCCGGCGTTTTGCACCAAATTTTCTGGTTTTGGGAAAATTAACTTTGGACAAATTGCCCCGATTTGCTTATCAACTTCCATTCGGGCAACCATTTTGCTGAGCCAATCTGAATCAAAGGCAATAACGTCATTATCTAAGAATAATATATATTTGCCGGAATAACTCTCTAAGGCATAATTTCTTCCTTTGATTGCTCCTTCATTTTTTTCAAAAGTTTTAATGTTGACTTGCCAGCTTGCCGGTGACGATGCCTTGAAATTATTAAAAATTTCACTGGTGTTATCTTTTGAACCATTATTTATTAGCCACAATTCAACATTGTCATATTTTACCGTGCGTAAGGAATCTAGACACAGTTTTGTGATATCACCTTGGTTGTACCCCAAAATGATTATTGATACCTTCGGTTGATTATTGATAACTTGATTAACCAATGTTGAGTTTTTTCCCTTTTATCTCTATAAAACCTAATACGGTATTTTCTTGAAGAGTTGTATGTGATGTGTATTCATCAATTGTTTTAACCCAAAGGTCATTTGCGGACGATTTATATGGGATATTGAATAGATTTTTAATTAATTTGAATTTACTGATAGTCTCGATAACTAATCCACTCGTGGCAAGGTGCATCTCGGTTTCATGTCTGTCTTCAAAGTTAAATCCGAAGCTAGAGGCAATAGACATAAATTCGAATGCTTCTGGTACATCACTGTCAATACATAGGATTTTTCCTCTAACAAAACTATTGTTTTCGAGGATTGAGATTAACTCTGGCAATAATTCAGTAGCTGGAGTTCTTAGTTGAAGGAAATCTTCTATTATTAGGTAATCAAATGTATTTTTAGGGAAAGGTAATTGTTGAGCTGGCGGAAAATAATTCCAATTTAAAGTTTCTTTATTATTATTATTTTGGAATTGTTGAGTTAGCTCTGCACTTGTATTTAGGGCAGTAATTTTACATTGATATTTTTTGGCTATGTTTTCTGCTAATTGACCATCACAAGAACCTATCAGCAATACTTTATTATCGTTTTTTAGCTTATCGATATATATTTCTTCATTATCAAATTCGCATTCCTTTTTATAGATACCGCTGTTCACAGAAAATTCATTTATAAAGAGTTCAAATTCATTGTTTAGTTCTTCGTAGGTGCGTTGCTGTTCATCTGCAAATTTTTCTTCAAACAGCGTAATTGCCTTTTCTGAAACCTTTTGGTTGGTGTCATTTATTAATTTTTCAATAATTTCTCTTTCAAGGTTTTCATTTTCCAGACATGCCAATCTTACCGTCATTTTTGGATGATTAGAAATGAATTGTTGAACTTTGATGTTCTTGGTTTTTTCTGCAAGTAGCCGAGGAAGATGGCTGGTTGAAATGTTTTTTAAGAGATATTCGGCCTCTTCAATTGTTGCATTCTTACTATCAATCAAGGCAACTGCCAAATCAAAAACATAAAATTTTTCTTTACCTTTATGTGAGATATAGTCCGCAGTAACTCTTTTAGTCAAGGCATCATATATTTCTTTTGTTAGGTTATTTCGTTCTGCAATAGCTACGGCAACCCTTACATCAGGGTCATAGGCTAGTCTAGTAATGGTCTCTACACTCAAATTTGGATTCTTTGCTGAAGATATTCTCACCTCTACATGGGGACTATGGGAAAGTTCTTCTAGTTGACTTGATTCTGCGTCGTGATGTTCAGCAGCTTTAATTCCGGCATTAATATCCCCGCTTTGTAATTTATTGATTAACATTCTTACTTTTGATGACATGTCTTTACCTTTATCCATTATTTAAGTTGCCCAGCATGTTTCCACGCTGGGCAGCTTAATTATAAATTTTAATGCTCACTAAAATACATTAATTGAAATGATTTTAGTTTTTAAGATACTACTTTAGATGCGCTTATTGCCAAGCGTGACTTTTTGCGGTCAGCGGTTTTGCGATGAAGAATACCTTTGTTCTTAGCTTTGTCGATTGCCTTGTGAACTTTCTTGAGTTCCTCTTTAGTTTTTTCTTTGTCTCCACTTTCAAGGGCGGTAACAAATTCTTTAGTAGCGTTTTTAAGTCTTTCTTTTCTTACTTTATTACGCAACATTGATTTTTTGTTTTGCCTTATTCTTTTTTTTGCTGATGCACAATTTGCCATATTATTCTACTCTCCTTAACTTTGTTATTTAAATATAAAAATTATTTTTTGATTTTTTCTCGTAAAATTTTAACTTTATCTTTGATGTCTCTGTAGGTGATATCATCTTCAAATATCTTGGTAAATAATTCTAAAGATTCTTGGTATTCACCTGCTTCTTCTTGTGCGCACGCAAGGAAGTAAATGGTATCTCTAATCCTATCAAATACCTCTTGTCCTTTTATCGCTTTTTTATACATATCAATTGCCAAATCATTCTGTCCCATACCGGCAAAAGAACGCCCCATGTAGGTATAGGATTGAATAGAAATCTTAGGGTCTTTACATGATTGTTGAAATTCAGCAACTGCGTCATCATATCGTTTAGCGTCAAAATAAAAAGTACCAAGATCATAATGGAACTTACTGATAAGCGGCTGGTCTTTGACTCGCTTTTCATACTCACTAATTTGGTATGCCTTGAGTTTTTTGTAGGCAGCAATGTATTTTTTCTTAAGTTCTATATCTTTGCCACCAGTTTTATCAAAGGCATCTTTGTGTTTGCGGGTAATAATCTTCAACTTTTTGATTTCAAGGTCACCAAGCTTAACTGCGATGGTTGTATCACTTGGCATAATTTCCTTTGCCTTGCTGTAACATTCTTTGGCTTTTTTGTATCCTTTGTTGAAGTCTTCTAGGTTATACCAGGTGTCACCAATTCTGATAAGTGTCTTGTAGTCATCAGGTTTTTCAGCCACTTTCTTTTCAAGGATAGCGATTTTTTCTAGTCGCATATCGTCAGTTCTCGCTATCTGGCTGTCAATTTCTTGCTCTCTGGCTTCGCCTGAATCTTTAATGATTGATCTAGCACCCTCGGTAGCTCCCTTGGAGAAAATTGCAGAAGTTTCGCTTGCTGAAAGTTCTCTCATTTTAATGTCGATATCATTTTCAGGATCAATCTTTTTAATCATTTCGCAATATTCAATTGCCTCTTTTGCCCTGCCAGCATTAGTTAGCAACTCAACAAGGTCTTTTATAATATTTATATTTTCCGGATCAAATTTATTTAGCAGGTATGTGGTCTGCCATATTGCAACATCATAATACCCTAATTCGGCAGCACAGCTAGATAAGGTTTTCATCAACACTTTAAGTTCAGGATTTATTGTAAGTCCATCTTCGCAAGCGAAGATGGCTTCTTCATTCTTTTTTGTTTTTGAAAAGACAATTGCTTTGATGATTGGTACTATTGCTTTAATGGTTGCTACTGTTCCGTTAGTACCACTTTCAGAAAAATTTCTCATTTGAGCGGCGCGGAGTTTTTCTCTTGCATCAATATCGTCAGGCTTAAACATTAATGCTTGCTTGTAATTAAAGATAGCGAGATCATAATTTCTGCGTTCAATTGCATTTTGTGCTTTTGTGATAAATTTGTTGATATCAACAGCCATATAATTGTCTTTCAGTTATTTTAATATATTTACACATAATAAAGAATAAGATATTAAGGTTATTAGTTCGTTTGTCAATCAAAAAAGAGGTTGATTTGTTGGATAATAAAAATAGTATATTGGTTGAGAAAAAATCATAAATATTAACAACATCGTAAATTGCGATAAAATTGTTAATTTGTAACTTTTTATAAATGGAGAATTCGTATATGACAATGCAGTTGACTGTTTATCCGTCACCGATTTTACGTCAAAAATCCGAAGATATTACTGTTATTGATGATGAACTTCGCCAATTGGTGGAAAAAATGCTCGATACCATGTATGAAGAAAACGGGGTTGGGCTTGCTGCTCCTCAAGTTGGAATAAACAAGAGGGTTATTGTGATTGATGTCTCTGAAGAGAGAAATAAGCCTGAGATATTTATCAATCCTTGTATTGATAGTTTTTCTTCTGAAAAAGAACTTTCAGAAGAAGGTTGTCTAGTGTTCCTGATGTTCATGCGAATGTTGAAAGGGCTGCAAAAGTAAAGGTTTATGCCCAAAAGATTAATGGTGATGACTTTGAAGAAGAAATTTCAGGGTTATTTGCTCGTGCCTTTCAGCATGAGGTTGACCATCTTGACGGGATTCTTTTTATTGATAGGGTTAGTCAATCGGAGAAAAATGATATTAAAGATTCTATTGCAGAGCTTGAATTTAAATATAGTGGGTCTAAGTAAATGAAGATTATATTTATGGGTAGCTCGCAATTTGCAGTTCCGTCGCTGTCTGCATTGATTGACGCGGGACACGAAATTCCTATTGTGTTTACTCAGCCAAACCGTCGTGCCGGAAGAGGAGGGCATGAGCATCGAACTCCGGTTGCTGAATCTGCATCTAATCTTGGGATTGAGCTATATCAGCCGAAGACCCTTAATTGCGAAGAGGTAACTTCAAAATTAAAGTCTATTGAGGCAGATATTTGTGTTATTATTGCCTATGGGCTTAAAGTTCCGGCGAATCAACTGAATTTGCCGAAATATGGTTTTATTAATGCCCATGCGTCTTTGTTGCCAAAATATCGGGGAGCTGCTCCTGTTCCGAACGCTATTTTGAATAATGAAAAAGAAACCGGTGCAACTATTTTTAAGCTTGAAAAAGACTGGGATACCGGGCCTATATACAGTTATATAAAAACAGATATTTTATCTTCCGATACTACAGTTACTGTTTTAGATCGTTTATCAAAGCTTGCATCAACCGAGATTGTTTCTGTTATTAGTAAAATAGAAAATAGCACAATTCAGCCTGTAGCTCAACAGCACTCTGTTGCTTCTAAGGCTCCTAAGTTTACCCGTGATGACGGACTGATTTCTTGGTCAAAATCTGCCACCGAAATAGATTGCATGGTGCGAGCCTTTCAGCCATGGCCGGAGGCATTTATGTATGTTCCCGGCAAACGAGGAAAGGTACAAAGGATAACTGTTTTGGAGGTAGAGGAAATGCCATTTACTGAAGATGCCATTCCCGGAACTGTTCTTGCGGCTGATTCAAAATTAGGATTTATAATCGCAACCGGAAGTAATCCTTTAAAATTAAAAATGATTAAACCTGAAGGAAAACGATTGATGACGGGCACGGAATATCTTATGGGTGCTAGAATAGAAAAGGGCTGCTTGTTAGATAGTGATAATATTGATGGATAGTATTTCAGTACCCACGTCCGTCATTATTAAAAATTTTTCCAGATGAATAGAAGGTCATTCATTACTGAAAAAATATCGAATATTTTAACTTTACTGCCAGGTATATAGGTTAATGTATTGAGAGGAATTTCTCTAAAAATATCATTGGCCGGCTTGTTAAATAATTTAAGCAGTCGAAGCATTAATTCAACATCAAATAGCCATTTGGTATTGAACGGTTCTTTGATTGATTGCTTTATAATATTGCAATTTCTAAAGAGTTTGGAGCCGCACTGTGAGTCATAGATTGGTAATCCTGATACTTGTGATATAGAAGCAGCAATAATTCTTCCGATATATTGCCGACCCACACTTCTATCAATGTCCCTACCTAACATTTTTATTTTGCTACCGAAAAACGCTTTAGTATCAGGATAAAGTTTTTCTTCTCTTAAAAATAACGAAAGTTGGTTGATTGGTATTGCGTGATCTGCATCCCAGTAACCTACGAATTCTGCTTCACTTTCTGTGGCAATTAATAATCCTTGCCTAACAGCTTCAGCCTTACCGGAGTTTTTTGATAATGAAATATAAGAAAATCTTTCAGCGTTGATTTTTACAAATTCTGCAAGGATTTTTGCCGTATCATCGGTGCTACCATCATCGACAAAAATAATGTTTAGATTCTGAAAGGCATTGATAGCTTCAACAAATAGCTCAGGCTTCAGTCTCTTTGATTCATTGTAGCAAGGGATAACAAGCATAACTTTTTTATTCATAAATTTCCTTATTTGCTGATAATTAACTATTCGTAGTTAGTTCCACTAATATATTTTGAAAAAGCTGTAGTGCGTAATGGAAATTCTGCAATATATGTTTTAAGGATTTCGCTATTACTAATCTTTGCCTTCCATTCAATAATAATTTTATCTGTTGCTGGCTCTGTGAATGAAATATTGGGTTTTATTCGGTTGCTTTGACTAAAAAACTTGATGTCTCTATCAATTGTTAAACGCACTTTATTGCATGAAGAAACAAAATATTCACGAGTGTATGAAATAAGACAGATTGGTTTGTTAACTATTGCCATAAATGGTTTTATTTGTTTATTAGATGAATGATAAAGGTTGTTAATGATTTTCCTCCAAGGTCTGTCTTGTAAAATAATCTCTTCATCATTAAGGTGCTGTCTGATTTTTCCACCGCCAATATTTTTTTTGAATTTACATTCTATAATGAATCCATCTTTTGGTTTAATATTTTGTCCATACCACCTAAGTCTCAATTTCCAACGATTAGGAATTCCTGCGAGGTGTTCCCATCTACAAGATTGAGATTCGGTATCAAAGTAAAGTGAATTGATTTGTCTGTTAGGATATTCTTTTTTGAAGTGAGCTCGATGAGAATTGATTATACTTTTTAGGTGGAAGTAGTCAGGTTCAGTAGAAATCATTTTTATTTCATGCCTGAGTTCATCAACGGTATTTTCTTTCATCGTAAAACTATTTCCCATAAAGTTTGTTTATATTTATTTTTGAAGTTTTAATTTCTATTCCATTAATAAATAATTGTGAATTGTGTTGGACAATTGCTTCTGTTTTGACGGCATTATAGGTTATATTGTTGACAATTGCCTTTGCCGGGCCGTATTCTCTTTTTTTGATAAACACCGCTATTCCGGTGTTAGTGTTCTTGATTGTCCCTCCTGTTAAATTCAAAACTGAACTGTCTTTGACGACAACTCCAAATTTACTTTTGTTTATAAAAATATCTTCAACTGTTACTTTGCTATTTTCTCCAATAGAGATTCCCTTGTCCGTAATCTGATTGCAGGTTATTTGCCAAATATTTAGTGAACTACCACTTAGGTCTATGGCATCGCCCCTAATTTTTTCGAAAACCAATTTACTAAGCTCACCATTTATGAAGTCGCCATCAACCGCATCTGAATTACAGTTAATAAATTTACTGTTTTTTATCTTTGTTAATCCTCTAATAATATTGATACCATCTTCACCCATACAATCTAAAAATGTGGCGTTGGTAATGTATGAGGTGCTGTCGATAATATTTACTCCTCCGCTCAATCTCCAGCCACCTCGATTGATAGATGTTACTCCTCTAATTATTATATTGTCGAATAATACAGAATTAGAACCAACAACGACAACTCCACCCCAGCTTTCTTTAATAGGGCTAAGGTATATTGGGTTGTTTTTAGAGCCTTGCCAATTTATTTTTCCAGTGGCTAATAATATTGCATTAGGTTGGAATAATAGTTTAGTCTTGTTCTTGATTATTAATCCTGCATTTTGAGGGATAATGAGGTCACCATTTATTTTCCACTTGCCTTTATTTACAATGAAGCTGTTTGTGCTTTTATCATATTTAAGAAATTTATGTTTTTTCAAGGTATCACTAATTGTTGGGTTTTTAGGGAATCCTTTTGTTTCTGGACTAATATTATAGGCAGATGCGACTGGTAAACTTAATCTGGAATCAATACCTGCAATCTTACAATGCATTGTTATTGAAAGATTATTTTGCTCAAATTTTTCTTTAAAATCCAAAACAATAGTTTTAACTTTAGTCTCTCCATTTGCAAAAAACAAATTTTCGTCAAAGGTTTTAGATATGTTTTTTTTGCTGTCTATCACGGTAAAATCAATAATCTCAATTGGCAGGGTAATCCGTTTTGCAACCCTTATTGTTAGCGTATTATTGGTTTTAGCAGTTATCAATGCCGTGGCAATCTTTTTGGTTGATAGTGATTTATTGATAAAATTTTGTTTTGAT
>CAMZKK010000035.1 GCA_947311175.1 uncultured Planctomycetota bacterium
AACTTTTGAAATTAGAACACGGTCATCCACGGGCATCTGTTTTGTTTAGCGCATTTTTGATGGCGGATGGTAAATCGAAACAAGCTATATATGTTCTAAAAGATTCTCTTTCTAGGAATCCGAGATTTCTACCACTCCGCAGAATGTTGATTAATTACTACCTCAGAATAAATGACAAGAAATTGGCAATAGAAGAGATTGAAAAGATACTAAAAGAATTTCCAAATTCAAAATACTATAAAGACCTACTGCAATCAACTACAAAGCAATTGACTAATAATCTTCCTTGCCGCTAAGGTGTTTGAATTTTAATAGAATTAAATTTAAATCTCTCAGGATAAGTTTATCTTTATAGCCAATCCCAACTTTTAACCCTGCCGGTTATTTTTAAATCGGATTCAATTTGCTGATATGTTAAGTTGCTTAATTGACAGGCATCACTCATTGCGTTGATTCCTCTTCCTTCAACTGGAGTATGGGCATCTTTGCCTCCGCATATTTTAGGGCAAATGTAGGCAACCACTTTATTGATGAGTCCTGCGTCGTTCAGTCCTCCCGAAAGCTCACCACCTGATTCACAAAGAATTGATGAGATACCTTCTTTACCCAGCAAAGATACTGTTTCTTTGAGATTAACCTTATTGTCTTGATTTTTGGTTTCAATGACCTTTGCTCCGACATCGGTCAATGCTTTGATTTTATCAGCATTTGCTAAATCGGTTGTTATGATAATTATTTCACCACCATTCACGGTAAATATTTTACTTGTCGGTGAAATACTTGCCCTTGAATCAATCACAATTCGTTTGGGTTGCCACTTGCTGGCATCTCTTACATTTAGGCGTGGATTATCTTGAATAATGGTTTTAGAGCCAACCATTATTGCATCAGACAATGAACGCAATTGCTGGACATCCTCCCTTGATTTTTTCATTTGAAATCCATGAACTACTACCTATTTTGGTGGCAATCTTCCCGTCAATAGTCATTGCGTATTTTAGCGTGATAAGCGGCTTGCCGGTTTTTGTTAATTTGATAAATCCAGCCAAATCATCTTTGGCTTTTTCTTTACAAACGCCAAGAGTAACCTCAATTCCATTTTGCTCCAAAATTTCCTTGCCATTCATACTTGTTGGATTAGGGTCATCAAGCGCGACCACCACTCGTTTTATTCCGCTTTTGATAATGGCGTCGGTGCAAGGTGGGGTTTTTCCGGTATGGGCACAAGGCATGAGGGTAACATAAGCGGTTGCATTGCCTGCGTTATCTCCTGCTCTATTAAGGGCAACAACTTCTGCATGTGCACCGCCAAATGGCTCGGTATGACCGGAGGCAATAATTTTCTTAGTCTCAGGATTGACAATCACACAGCCAACGGCTGGATTGGGGCTTGCCCAGCCACAGCCTTTGCGAGCAATCTTAATTGCTTCTTCCATATATTTATTATCAATTGATTCATTCATAGCTATAAGATATAATGATATTCTTATTCTTCAAGCAAAATAATTCTTTCCTTTTAATGAACTGAAACGGAGACGCAAATACCTTGCACTCAAAAATCACCAATAAGAAATTAATGAAGATTTATAATTTGTTGTTTGATTCTTTTGGCAAACAACATTGGTGGCCAGCGAAATCCCCCTTTGAAGTAATGGTTGGGGCTATTCTTGTGCAAAATACAAATTGGAAAAATGTAGAAACAGCAATTAAAAATCTAAAACGAAACAAAGCATTGACCGCAACTAAGATTGATTCATTGCCGATTGACGAACTTGCTGAAATGATTCGCCCAAGTGGTTATTTTAATATAAAGGCAAAGCGATTAAAGTCATTTGTGAATTGGTATCTAATCGAATACAGGGCAAATATAAAAAAAATGATTTTAGTAAATGACGATACCTTACGGGAGCAGTTACTTTCAGTAAATGGAGTTGGTGAAGAAACTGCGGATAGTATATTGCTATATGCTACACAAAAACCGTCATTCGTAATTGATGCATATACACGTAGAATTTTTTCAAGATTAGGGCTTTGCGATATAGGTATTAAATACCACAATTTACGCAAAATATTTATGAGCAATCTACCAAAAGAACATCGACTATACAACGAATATCACGCCTTGTTAGTCACACTCGCAAAAGAGTTTTGTCACCCAAAACCAAATTGCAAAAACTGCCCGTTGGTAAAAATATGCAAACTGACCTGCTACAGAGCTGAAAAATAAAGCATGAAAACACAACAAAGTATAAAATAGTAGTAACTTGAAAAGATTCGAGTTCCGCAGTAGGTTACTATTCTTATACTCACTGTTAGGTGCTTCAATTCTCCCAACTTTATTTTCAGCGTCTTTGCTGATTTATACATCTCCACTCAGATTGATTTGTATTTTGTTTCATTGAGTTTATTGTCACAAATAGATTTTGCTAATCACCGAAATGACCAGCATAAATCTAAATCCCGCAGTTGATGCAGAATTTAGGATAAAGGATAAAACGAAAACTCTCTTGTTAGTTTGAAAACACCAATGCAGTTACAAGACCAACCAGCCCGCCAAAGACTCCACCCCACACTACCAACCAATCAAGATGTTTATGAATCATTTCCTGAACAATTTCCTTTACCATTGTTGGGGTAAGTTCGTTGAGTCGAAGTTCAATCAATTCCACAACTTGCTTGCGAATGTCAGATGCATCTTGTGACGGAGTTAGTTCTGACAAAAAATCAGGATTTTCCATCAAGGTTTTTATTTGTCTTCCTAACTCATGGCTAAATGGTTCTCGCATCGGTTCAAGTGTTTTTGTGCCACCGACCATTGCCAACATCCCGCCAAATTTAGACTCTGTAACTACTTTTAAAAAACCATCAAACATCTCCGAATATGGAATTTTTGCCAATATCCTGTCTTTGTCTATTGTCAAACCATTATCTGTTTCCATAATTTTTTCTGTTAATTTTTTAAAATTTTCTTCACTAAAAAAATTATCCATCATCAAATTGGCTATTCCCTGTTTAAATGCCTCAAACTGGATAAGAACAACCCCAGAGCCATAAAGAAGAGGCACTTTTTCAAACAGCATATGCACTGCCAACCAATTGGTTATTGCTCCAGATAAAGCAAAAAGCCCCACCGTCATAATAATATGACTTGCAGGGTTTTTATCAGGCATTAATATCCCAACAACAAAACACAAAACCGAGAGAACATTAGTAATCAAACTTTTATTAAACATTATTTTATTCCTGCAAATAGAGATAACAATAAAGATAATAAACTATCCAAATATTTATATTTGTCAACAATCATAACAGCAACCATCAACAAGTTAAATTTTGGGGTTGACAATGTGGATAATCTATATAGTATATCACTCTTGATTATGATTCGATTACTAATTACTGCGGAGAGATGGCAGAGCGGTCGAATGCGCGGGCTTGCTAAGCCCGTGACCGGGTTTACTCGGTCCCAGGGTTCGAATCCCTGTCTCTCCGCCAATTTGCGACAATAACACTCACTCTCTTTAGTGGGTGTTTTTTTGTGCCATGACCAACAATTAACAATTAACAATTAACAACTAACAACTAACAACTAACAACTAACAACCCCCTCATGCTTCATTCTTTTTGCCAAACTTGCTTTCCTTGCCTTTTATTATTCTTCGAAAATTGGCACGATGCTTCACAACAACAAGTAGAGAAACAACCCAAACTAGAATTGTTATCGGAAGGGTTTTTCCATATGGTTCTATAGAAAAAAAGTGATAAGCCACAATCATTGCGACTGCTCCTAAGGATGAGCCAAGACTAATGTAGCGGGTGAGTAAAACAGTAATAAAGAATGTCAAAAATGCAATCCCAAATGTCGCAGGAAGTAAGGCAAGGAATGCCCCAGAGCTGGTCGCAACTCCCTTACCGCCTTTAAATTTTAAGTAAATCGGAAAGGTATGACCAAGTACAGCAGAACATGCCGTGAGTGCAGAAATTAATGGGATACTGTCTTCTGGAATGGGAAAACAATTAAACATTGAAACCGAAGCTACCGGAATAAAACCCTTTAAGGCATCAAGGATAAGAACCGGTATTCCAAATTTTTTGCCACAAACTCGTAAAACATTAGTTGCACCAATATTCTTGCTCCCATGCTCTCGAATATCTATTTTCACAAAGATTTTAGCCACAATTAAACCAAAGGGAATTGCTCCAAAGAAATATGCGATAATTACCGGTATATATTCATTCATTATTTAACCTTTTCTATTACAGGAAACCTTATTGCAAACTCAGTTCCTTCTTTCCACTTACTATTCACCTCAATCTGCCCGCCATGTTGCTCAATAATTGCATAGCAGGTTGAAAGCCCAAGCCCAGTTCCTTCTCCTTGCTCTCTTGTTGTAAAAAACGGATTGAAAATTTTTGATAAATTTTCGTTTCGTATTCCTTCACCATTGTCGGCAATAATAATTTCTGAAAACAAAGAACCAGTTTCCGTTTTTATTGTTGAGGTGGTGATTGTTAATATATTTTCTTTGTTTGACAAACAGTCAGAGCCATTCATTGCCGCAAATGCATTTAGACACATATTCATAACAAGTTGCTTAATCCTATCAGGTTGCCCTAAAATTGACGGAAGGTTTTTATCCTCATTAAAATTTATAATGACATTTTTTATTTTTGCTTGTGGCTTTACCAAATTTATCGTCTCTACAATAACCAAATTTAAATCAACTGACATAACCACCTGAGTTGCGTCAGGCTGTTGTCTGGCAAAGGCAAGAAGCTCATCAATAGTTCGCTTCATCCGTGAGGTTTCCTGACTCATCGCTTTTAGATATTTGTAGTTATTGCTACCATCGTCCTCATTCGGCATCATTATCTGAATAAAACCTGCAATCGAGCCTAATGGATTATTTATTTCATGGGCA
>CAMZKK010000036.1 GCA_947311175.1 uncultured Planctomycetota bacterium
CATATCTTGTTCCACAAAGCCCCTTTGCGTGTCCAACCTGTTTCGCTCCTTTTAGAATTTCTTATATGCCATGCGATTTTATTCAAAATTATTTCTATGGCGTTTAAAATTATACAAGAGGTTAAACAAAAAAACCTTGAGCAAATCTCAAGGTTTTTAAAATTCTGGAGCCACCTATCCGACTCGAACGGATGACCTGCGGTTTACAAAACCGCTGCTCTACCAACTGAGCTAAGGTGGCATAAATGTCAAGAATGTTAAACTATGTAAATCGGCTAATGATTGTCAAGAATAAATTGACTATTTTTGATTTTTGAAGATAAACTACCATTCAACTTCATCATACCTGTTTTCCCATTTGGTATTGCCTATTAGGGTTGAGATGCGGTCTATAAATAATCTTTTTACTGAACTAATTAATAATTTAGATGATTTAATTATTCCTGGTTGTCTTTTGTATCCGCGAATAATTTTTGCAGGAAAAGGTTTTTCTCCTCTTGCTGATAATTTTTTAATTATTGCCATTCCGGTTGCACCATAATGGATTTCGAGAAAAAGGTTATCTTGATTTGCATAGAAAAATTCTTTTACCGCTTTTAAATCTCCGGCAAGGTCTTGATAGGTTGAAGCACTTGGCTTAAATCCATCCGGACTACATGCATATGGATCAACATCGTGGAGAGTGATATATCCTCCTTCGTTTACATATTCATACCAATTCATAAGTTGTTTACTAACATGTTCATAGGTATGAAGACTGTCAATATGGAGAATATCTATCCCATTTTTTAGAATTTCTGCTTGAGTTATAATATAATCAACAAGCAAATCATCTGATTTAATAAACTGCCAATTATTTGAGATTGCGACATCTGAGCGATCTTCGATATCAACCGAAACCATAAAACCATTATTTTTTTCACATTCTGTTAGCAATAATGAAGTCGAGGTTCCCTCACAGGTTCCAAGTTCAAGAATGGTTGGTTTTTCGAAATTATTGACCAAATCAGCAATCATGCAGTGATGAGTTGCAACCTTGCCATTAATTCCTTTTATTCCAACGTTTTTTCTCTGTTCTTTTGGGTTTTTGTATTTGAATTTAGCCATTTTTACCTCAAATTTAATAATATACAAAATTATACAAAAAACATTTATTAAAACTACAACTTTTAATAAAAAAACTATGTCATAAATTAGTAATTTTATTTTATTAAAAACATAGCATTTCTTTACTTGACAACATTATTTATATTAGTAGTATTTTAACCTTACTTGATTACCTATAAGTATTTATTTTTAGTGTTGTTAATTTTATCACAATTGGATTTGTGTTAACTGGAGTTTTGATGTCAGACGTTAATAGTCAAAATTGTATGCCTAAATTGGTTATTGGTGATTTAGAAATAAACAAACCAATCATACAAGGTGGTATGGGATTAGGAGTTTCTCTTGCAGGATTGGCTTCTGCAGTCGCTAATGAAGGTGGAGTAGGGGTTATCTCAGCTGTTGGGATTGGGATGTTTGATTCTGAATTTAAATCTAATCCCTTGCAAGCAAATCTTAAATGTTTACGGGAAGAGATTATCAAGGCAAGAGGAATGACTGATGGTGTTTTAGGATTTAATATTTTAATCGCTATCTCTAATCATACCGACTACATTAGAGTTGCTCAAGAGGCAGGAATAGATATGGTGTTTACAGGGGCAGGTCTTCCACTTGATGTTCCTGGCTGTTTGAATCCTGATGTTAAAAGGCCGAAATTAGTACCAATTGTTTCAGGTGGACGGGCAGCCGCAATGATATGTCGTCGGTGGAAAAAAAGACATGGTTTTGTTCCTGATGCATTTGTGGTTGAAGGGCCTCTTGCTGGCGGACATCTTGGTTTTTCAAAAGAAGAAATCAGTGACCCGAAATGTTCGCTTGATAATATATTGGTTGATGTCCTTGAGAGTATAAAAGATATTGAGTCAAATTACGGACAATCAATTCCTGTAATTGCTGCCGGTGGAATTTATACAGGGAAAGATATAAAACGAGTATTAGAGCTTGGGGCATCAGGTGTTCAGATGGGGACAAGATTTGTTGCTACGGAAGAGTGTGATGTATCTGATATCTTTAAGAAACTGTATGTTGAATGTAAAGAAGAAGATATCAGAATAATTGATAGCCCTATCGGGCTTCCGGGGAGAGTTATTAATAATGCTTTCGTTGAAATGTTTTCAGGTAAACCTGATATAAAGGTTAAATGTCCATACGCATGTATCACTAGTTGTAAACGAGATAAAGCACTTTATTGTATTGCTGAGGCGTTATTGCATGCAAAGGTTGGAGATATGAAAGAAGGATTTGCGTTTGCCGGTGCGAATGCTTATCGAATTAAAGAAATTATCACTGTTCATGAATTGTTTGAACAGCTATGCAATGATTATTGTGCATCAAACTAAATAATATATTTATAAGGAGTAATGAAATGGCAAGATCTAGAGTTAGACCAAAGGGTGTAAAAAGAGGAGAGGCAAGACGCAGAAGAATGAAAAAAGGTTCTGTGGTTGTAAAGAAAAGAGAGAACGCAGTTAGTTAAATTTAATAACTTTAAATTTACGGGAAGGCTCTTTTGGCCTTCCCTTTTTTTGTTTCATCTATTTGACCTAAATTTCAACTAATGAATTTAGGTTTATGGTTGTTTTGTCTTGAGTTCATCTCTTAACATAAATACTATTTTAAAAGTAAATATTTGTTCTTGGAGAAAATCTTGCTTCGCCCATCACATCTTTATGTCCATCTACCTTTTTGTCGAAGAAAATGCAACTATTGTGATTTTGGCACTGTTAAATATCAAAAAGATTTGGTTGATGTCTATCTTGCTTCACTTGCCGAAGAAATGGAACAACGATGTAGTCATTTATCGCCTTCGACAATTTATATTGGAGGTGGTACTCCAACAACGCTTAATGATTCTCAGTTAAATTTTCTATTTTCTTTAATTGAAAAGCTTGATTTAAGTTGTGTTGAAGAATTTACAATTGAGGCAAATCCGGGAACTGTATCAATCGAAAAATTAATGTTTTTATTTGATGCAGGAGTTAATCGAATATCTTTTGGCATTCAATCATTCAATGATGATGCATTGAGGTTGCTTGGTAGAATTCATACTTCAAAACAAGGACGTGCTGCAGTTGTCATGGCGAGAGAGGCAGGGTTTGAAAATATTTCTATTGATTTAATCAATTCATGGCCAGGGGAAACCTTAGATATGTGGTTAGCAGATATGCAAGTGGCAGTGAAGGTTTCTCCTGAGCATATTAGTGCATATGGGCTTACATACGAAGAAGGAACCCCTCTTTATTGTTTGCAGAAAGAAGGGAGATTGCAACCTCTGAATATGGATGCAGAACGAGTTCTTTTTGATTTGATGGGAGACTTCTTACCAAGTGTAGGATATGAAAGATATGAAATTTCAGCTTTTGCAAAACGTGGTTATGAATCAAAGCATAATCTTTCATACTGGACAGGCAAAGAATATATTGGTGTTGGAGCTACGGCATGTTCGTATGTGAATAATGTTCGATTTACAAATTTTAGAAATCCTAATGAATATATTCGTGCAATCACGGATTGTGCAACCGCTAGATGCTGGCAAGAAGAATTAACTCCTGAACATAGAGCAAGGGAGAGAGCAGTTATAAATTTTCGTCTAACCTCAGGAATAAATATACATGAATTTGAATCTGATACCGGATTTTCTCTTTTAGAAATGGTTCAAAATAATGAATACTTGCTTAGAGATGGTTGGTTAGAGATTGATGACGATAACATTCGATTGAGTAAGAAGGCACTGCCGATTGCAGATTCAATATTGCAGGAGTTAATTTAGTGAAAAAACTATTCTTGTTAGCGTGGATGTTTTATTTTTGCTGGGTATTAATGGTCTCTGCCTTAGATTCTAATATAAAGGTGAAACAAAATTTGTTGCAGAGCATTAAACTTGAGGATGAAAGAAAATATGAAGTAGAAATAACTTTTAAAGTAGGTGGTTGTAATATTCCTGTGTATGTAAAGATTATTGATGATAAAGGCAGGGATGTGCTTTCTCAAATAAATGGTTTTAGATTTGTTGCAAACAGAAAGGCTGTTTTTCTTTTAAAAAATGGATTATATAGAATTATTGTCTCTGCCGGACCACGCTATACAATACACAAGGAAATTATTAAAGTATCTGGTGGGGGAATTAAAAAAGAAATAAAATTAGAAGAATTTTTTGCAATGTCTAAAGATAATTGGGTGATTTGTGATCCGTTTGTTGAGGATGATTCAGCATATACCCCAAAATTTTTTCTTGAAAACATTATCTCTAGGATGGATGCTTCAGGTGTAGATTTTTGTGGCGTTGAAAGTTTTCCAATTGTTAAGAAAAAAAACTTCAAGAGTGAATCTTTGTTAAAAAAACAACTTAATAGAATCTTTTTATCTAAGGCATTTTACAATAAACGTATTACTTCGATAAGCACTAATCGAAGAATTGAGGATGTCGGCTCGACAGATATTAAATACGGGATTTTTGAATTAAAAAATCGTAAAAAGCAGGTGAATTATTGGTCGAAAAATGATGCTGATAAGGACTTCTTTTATCTTGTCTCGTCAGGGCCACATTTTGATGCCATAGATATTTCTGTTTCCAAATTCAATAGAAGTTTATGGTATACCTTGCTTAATTTAGGGTTTAGATTACCGGCTGTTTCGGGTGGACCGAAAAAAACATCATCACCAAATATCTATCCAGAAGCGACAATGTATTTGTCCAAAGATAATTATGAAAATAAGGATTCATTGATTGATATTATTAAAAAAGGAAACAGTTGTGTCGGAAATGGTCCTTTTGTGTCATTTAAAATTGATGGAAAATCATCTGGCGATATATTGAAAATAACTAAGAAAATGCGGAATTTAAGTTTTAATGCATTTTCGTCATCAGCCTATAACGACAGTATTAGAAAAATTGATATTATATATAATGGCAAAGTAATTAGAGCGTTTAAAGGGGAGAAAAACCAACGAAGTTTAAACGGTAAATATTCTCTGTCTCTTGATTCACCAGGGTGGGTAATTGTCAAGTATAGGGGGAATGATTCATCTTTTTGGGCAATTGCAAATCCTATTTATGTTGGCTATAATATAGAACCTATGGGCAGAAAATTAACTACTCGAATCTCAATTAAGGCCTTTTCCGACAAACACCCCGTTCCGTGCTTAATTGAAGTATGGGATAAAAATGCCATGCTTGGGCGATTTACAATTCCTGAAACCGGTAAATTGTTGACCTTTCCTTCTACTTCAATTATTGAAGTTTTTGATATGAATGGTAATAGAGTAAATGAATTTTCTATCTTTAATGCCTCAGGAGCTGGGCACTATGTAGATAATATTGCAAAAAATAACAGCACTCTTATTGATGGATTATTGTCAGTTGTTGAATATCAAAAAATAGCAAAATTACTGGCTGTGGCAAATGTTGAAGTTGATATTGTTAGGTCTAAATCCAACAATAATCACCCATAGTGACACAGTCATGGATTGAACTTGCCTTAGATTAATTTTGTATCATTACAGATTTAATTCTAATTCCTGTAAAATAAATCACTATCAAAAAACGATAAATCCCATTCGTTGTGGTTATTAGTGGATATCTCACATTTTTTAGTCAAAGATTTTATGTGCAGTGGGGCTTGGTCTCTTTTTATAAAATGTATTTTTTCTAATATCATTGATATTGTCTTATCGTTTGTCATCCATTCAATTGCGTCAATGTCCTTGGTTTGCAATTTGAAAATTATATTGTTGATGAATGTTGTGCTGATGTTATCAGCATCGATATTAATGTTTACATCAAGTATTTTGGCAATATTTAACCCGAATGAGTCTCGATAGCAATTTACAATCATATGACCTCGATAAGTATCACATTCATTGATGGTATAGATTATGATGTCTGTATTCGTGAATGAATTAAAATAGTCGATTGCTGTATTGCTTCGTTCTGAATGATTTATTCCTTGTCTCTGTATTTCGGGAATTGTTTTTTCGGCAGTTATAAAAAAGTTTGCCATTAATTTTTTCTCTGTTTTTCTGAAATATCTTTTTATTAATGCCCAACAAAATTTCACGAATTTACTTTTTATCCCAGTGTAGTCTTTGCGATTTATAATTGTTTGTGCGGAAAGAGGCAATAAATAGACATAGCTTGTTGTTGGATTTGAAAATTCCCATTTTTTTAATCGAACAAGGGTGTCTTCTGTGCCACGTGCAACCAAAAGAATATCTGTGTCTTCTGGAATAGTATCTAACGCCAATGCCTTTCCAGCTCCTTTGCCTTTATATTCAGTAGCAACAAACCAATCAATAAACCATGCACCCAAATAGTTTTCCCCGCCAATTATTACCTTGATTTGATGCCACGCAGAATGTCCGACAACTTCATCATTTTCGTTTAATAAAATATTTTCAAAGATTTTGCCATAATTACTTTTGGGATGATTTTGATACTTTTCATCCCAGATTTTCGGAGTTATCTCCGGGCAATTTTTGGCAAAGAATGCCATTAGTGATTGATAATACTGATTGGTGTAGGGAATAATTTTATGATTCATTATTTGTCTATTTAAATTTGTTTAAGAAATGCTAATTATATCTTATCCGTTCTATGATGCTTTGTTTATCTTAGATGGTGTTATGTCTTAATAGTGATATCTAAGCTGAGCTATAAATAAACTACCTTTTTCTATTTTATAGACAATTCTGTTAGAGTTGTCTATCCTTCGAGACCAATAACCAGAAAGATTGTGCTTGAGTGGTTCAGGTTTTCCTATCCCTTCGTATTTATTTCTTTTAATATCTTTAATTATTGCATTTACTCTTTTCAATATTTTTTTATCTGTTTGTTGCCAATGGATACAATCCTCCCATGCATATTC
>CAMZKK010000037.1 GCA_947311175.1 uncultured Planctomycetota bacterium
GTTGAACAAATTGAACAGGCAGATAAAATAAAATCCGGTATAGCCAACCACTTCAGCAGACCGGAAAATGAGCACGGTTTTTGACAACTTTATTACGGTAATAAAGTTTTAATATTTTTTAGAAATCATCCGCCTTGTCTTTTCCGGCGGACACGTGCCCTTTGCTTTATGGGTATGAGTTTATTGTTAGGCATCAATACAAAAATGAAAAGAAAAACGAAAAAGATTCTAAAAGCAATATGCATAATAATTTCAACTATTCTTATAGGATTATTTATTATTGGCTACTATATGGCCAATCAATCAGCAAAGTTAATCAGTTGTACTAATCATATATTACAACTAAGAATGATGCTGGCTGATTTACCAGGTAACAATCTCGAAGATGCTGGCCATTTGCAATACAATCAGTTACCATATGATAAAGATGTTCCGGGCTATACTTTGCTTCGTCCCATTTGGCCTAATTATAAGAATAATGGAATGAGATGGGGACTTGACTGTAATCATGGCGGATGGCAAATGCTTAATCTGCCCAGAGAGAAAATGATTAAGCTTATCAAAACATGGGATAAAAAGAATAAGGAATCACCTCCTTATCTCTGGTGTGGTAAACCAACAGGCAGAGATTTGCGAATTGCTTTAAGAGTAGGATATGACAACGATGATAATAAATTTAATTTGTTTTGGAGAAATATTAAAAAATCAGATATTGAAAAATTGAACAAATGTCTGAAAAAAATAAAAGAAAAAATTATTTCGATAAATATCCCAAATGATATTGACTGGGGGAAATATATAAAAGAAAAAAATGAAAACTAGATCGCATCACCTAACTCAGATTCCGCTGTCGCGAAACCTGAGTAGGTGTGCTGATTGTTAGGCATCAAGAAGAAAAAAAACTAAACCACGAATGAACATCAATAAACACGAATAAAAATTGGAAGGGGTAAAAAAGAAAACCTGATAAATCAATAAATCTGTTGAACAAATTGAACAGGCAGATAAAATAAAATCCGGTCTAACCAACCACTTCAGCAGAACGGAAAATGAGCACGGTTTTTGACAACTTTATTACGGTAATAAAGTTTTAATGTTTTTTAGAAATCATCCGCCTTGTTCTACGCATCCAGCCTCGAACTGACCTGCTACAGATTTGACGGAGTGGCGGCGTGCGGATAAAATGCTACTTTGTTTTTAAGGAGCGAATGATTATGGCAAAGAAAAAAAGAAGTTATGATAGTGATTTTAAGTTACAAGCCGCAAAGCTGGTAACTGATAGTGGTTATTCTTACGCAGAGGCAGGCGATAGACTGGGAGTACCTTCATCCTCTATTGTTGGATGGGTAAAAAAGTATAAGAAATCAGGATATTTACCGGAATCGTCAGAGGGCAGTCCCGCCAATGAGTTAAAAACACTTCGCAAAGAATTAAAACAGGTTAAGCTGGAGAATGAAATATTAAAAAAAGCAACGGTATACTTTGCAAGAGACACGCTGTAAGGTATGCCTGGATTACAGATCATAACAAGATTTATCCTGTTTCGAGGGTATGTAAAAAATAGTGTGTAAACGGTCATAATGTTGTAAGCTTAAAATAGAAAGGAGCTTATTATGGCTGAGAAAAGAAAAGTAGAAGAACATCAACTTAAACTAATAGATGAGTTGATAAAAGATTACTCTGGACCTGAATCATTTTGGGGAGATAGTGGAATATTTACGCAGTTAAAGCGAGCGATTATAGAGCGTACCCTTGATGCGGAATTAGACAATCATCTTGGATATAGCAAGCATAACTTTAAGGGCAATAATAGTGGTAATAGTCGTAATGGCAGAAGTAAGAAGAAAGTAGTTATTGATTCTGAAGAATTAGAGATTACTCCTCCGAGGGATCGTAATAGCAGTTTTAATCCCCAGTTAATTCCAAAGGGAAAGAAGTACTTTGAAGGATTTAATGATAAGATCATAGCAATGTATGCTAGGGGGATGAGTGTTCGAGACATACAATCATGCTTGCTTGAGATGTATGATATTGATGTATCTGAAGGTTTGATTAGTCAAGCTACAGATTCAATAATGGAAGAAGTAAAAATTTGGCAAAATCGTCATCTTGATGAGATTTATCCTATTGTTTTTCTTGATTGTATAGTTGTTAAATGTCGTCAAGAAGGTAGGGTGAATAATTTATCAGTTTACATTGCTCTTGGAGTTAATCTCGATGGACAAAAGGAGCTTTTAGGGCTATGGACATCAAAAAATGAAGGTTCTAAATTTTGGTTGGCAGTTATAACTGAACTTCAAAATAGAGGAGTTAAAGATATTTTTATTGCTTGCGTAGATGGATTAAAAGGATTTCCGGAGGCAATAGAATCAGTATTTCCTCAAGCTCAAGTGCAGCTTTGTATCGTACATATGGTTAGAAATTCTGTAAGATTTGTTGGTTGGAAAGATCGAAAGGATCTGTGTGCTGACTTAAAGAAAATTTATTCTGCACCAACAGTAGACTTGGCTGAATTAGAGTTAGAGGATTTTGCTGTTAATTGGGATGGTAAATACCCAATGATTAGCAAACAATGGAGAACTCACTGGCAAAACATAATTCCGTTTTTTGATTATCCTTCAGATATTCGTAAAGCCATTTATACAACTAATGCAATTGAATCACTTAATAGATCATTAAGAAAAGTAATTAAAACAAAGGGAGTGTTTCTAACTGAAGCTTCACTTCTTAAAATACTTTATTTGGCGCTTGAAAATATTTCTAAAAAATGGACAATGCCTATCAAGAATTGGAAAGCTGCTATGAATCAATTTGCAATAAAATTCCCAGGAAGAATATCTCTATGATTAATTTTGTCGCCAATAAAGATATTGGCTTTGTAGAGTTTGGTCGATCGTTTACACAGTTTTTTGAACGTACTTACATCAAAATTTATTTCGAGTGTCTCAAATGAAAAAAACTAACCACCTTTCTCTCTTTTTATTGGCGACCCTTACCATTGTTGTTTTCTCATACAAATTAGGCATCAGAGGATGGTATGCCGATGACTATGTCGGGGTTAGCAAGGTTCCACGATTGTCACTTTTTGAATTTATTCGCTACTGGTTTGCTCATATTAATGGTAGGCTTGATTGTGTTGTTCAATATTTTATTCACGCTACTTTTAAGACACCTGTGCTTGCCCATATATTTTCAATTTGTATTCATTTGTTAAATGTTTATTTATTATACAATATCATTTCTAAGCTGTTTGATAATCAATCAGCTCTAGTGGGCAGTTTGATTTTTGCTATTCATCAGCAGGGTTGCAGTGCGGTGCTGTGGACAAGTACATTTTCCTACTTATTCACAACTCTATGTATGCTAATAGCGATAAATATTCTTACCTTAAAATCCGATAAAAAAATAATTCTATATGGACTCGCAGCAATTATTTTTGCGATTGGAATGGCAAGCAATGAACAACCTCTTATCTTAGCACCACTTGCTGGAATACTATTTATAACAAAAGGCAAACATCTTAATTTTAAATCATATCTACCGGCCTTCTTATTCGGCATAAGTTCAATTATAGCGTTTATTTGTCAAAAAATATTATCAAATACCGGCAAGGCACAAATTGTTACCCTTGACAACCTTCCTGCCAAGATTATCACGCAAATAAAAGAATCATCATTTAGGGCGATATCACCAGGTTTTAGACAAACTCTATTGCCTGTCATCAAAAATTTTAAGGCAATGCCCGATAAATACTTATTTTTTTTAGGCATTGGATTTATCATAACAATAACGTTTCTTGTCATAACATTATTTACAAAAAACAACAATATTGATAACCCTGAAAAATACAGCTCAAAACATACCGTCATTAAAGGAATGCTAATGTTTATTGCGGCATACCTCATTGGATGCTTTGCTCCACATCCATATCTTGCACGAAGAATGTTTTATGTTGCCGCTGTTGGTTTTTCAATTGTTATAGCAGGCATATATTATTTATTAAGAAAGCGAACCCAGAATAACCTAATCGCAAAAATCTCAACCGGGTTGATTTTATTGCTATTTTCTGTTTGTTCAATTTCAGTTATTCTTAAAAATGTAGATTTTTATGCCAATATAACAAAAACCGAATCAACAATAAATACAGAATTAAAAGAAGGTGCCAACAAATACAAAGATAAAAAAATCTATGTAATTGGCGTTGATAGGATTGGCGGTAGCTATGGTAGAGCAGAAAAAGGATTTCCAGCTAAAATTGATGAAAATTGTCGGATTCTTTTATATGAAAATGAATCTATCAAATGGGTTGGAACTGTTAAAACCTTATTGCTTCCCCAAAAAACGACCTCGACTATAATCATTGATAAAAATATCAACAATTTATTAAATGTTACAAAATATATAGTTTCAACCTCCCCAATAGCTATTATTGGTGGCAGAATCAATATCAATAAAATTGATTGTACAATTATTGATGGTTTGGAATTTCATATTAAATTTATTTTTGAAACCAACAATGAATTAAATTTACACAAAGTCTATCCAAGGATAATCCTCTATCATAAAGATGGCACCACTACGAAAGCTGGATTTACCCGAGCACCAGCTCATCACATCTCTAGAAACATGTATGAACGTAATATTTTTACCGTTCTAAAAAACACCTCTAAGATAATAAAAATTAAAATATATTTTGAACCAGTTGCCACAAGTAAAGATTTTGCAAAAGTAATTGCTGTTCAAAAAGAGTTAAAGCTAAATGCCAATTCAATAATCATTGATATAGATAAGGATTATTAGTGAAACCACTTATTTACTTAAAATTTTCAATTTTTGTAATTCTTCTTTTGTTTAAGATTAATAGCGCAACAGCAGAAGATATAATCTCACCGATTAATGACAAAAAGGTTAAACCTTACACCGCTGAATACTCTTTTTTGATTGGAGGTCACCTTTACGGTGCTCCTGCTAACAGAGATTCAACATTTCCCGCAGCCAGTTTATTAGGAACAATGCCATCTTTTAATATCAATAAATTTAGATTTTTTATTTCATTGGGAGATATTTTCAGAAAAGTAAACACAGACTATATTACAAATTTTAAACAATCGTTTTCTAATCGATTAATATATCCCTTCTTCAATTCTGCCGGCAATCATGATCTTACAGACAGAAAACTTTATACCGATAACTTTGGCGACACTTATTATGATTTCACCTACGGCTCTGAATTATTTATTATTCTCGACAGTGAGCTGAACAAAGGAAAAATAACTGATAAACAATTAATGTTTTTTATGAATATCATTAAAACTAAAGCCACATCGTCAGACATAAAAAATATCATAATTCTATCACATAAACTTATTTGGGCGTCGAATATAAAAAAATATAAATTCATCTATCAACACATAAATTCTCAATATGGATATGAACAAGATAATAATTTTGAAAACTTAATTATCCCAAAATTAACAGCCCTTTCTAAAACTAAAAAGATATTTTGGTTTAGCGGAGACATTGGTTGCCCATGGTCATTACCAATGTTTTATGATAAAAACCCTGCCCTGGGGATTACATTTATCGCTACCGGACTTGGTGACAACAAAAATGATGCTATTTTAGAAATAAAGGTTACAAGTGGAGTAATTAGCATAAAACCCTTCCCTTTGGGGTCATCTAATAATAAAGCAATTGAAAGCTATAACCTACAATACTGGAAAGACAACATCTATACCGGCATATCCATTAAGCCATCCATGAAGTCTTTAAGCAAAATCTACAAGATGTTGCGTCACATATATTTTTGGGTGGGAGTATGTGCTACCCTCTTCTTTGGCTTTTCACTTCACATATTACGCAATAGAAAGCGTCCTAACTAATAGATTGATTTTCTAATCACACATTTATACAATCCTATAAATTAATTTATAAATATAATCTATCACACGGAGGATAATAAATCTAATGGGACCCAACTTAGACTTGAGCCAACTTAGTTTTCAAAATAGCATCAGTATCAAAGCAACAATTTTTTATATAATTATTAGTGGTATATTAAGCCTTATTGCATCATGGCATTTTAGGAAATTTGGCAATGTGTTTTCTAATCGTGAGAAGTTTTCACAAATTTTACCGGCAACCGCAATGATTACAACCCTTGTCATTTGTGTAGTAAAAGCATCACTTGCTTTATCACTCGGTCTCGTCGGAGCATTATCAATTGTCCGATTTAGAACCCCAATAAAAGAGCCGGAAGAGCTTATTTATCTTTTTTTATCAATCGCTATTGGCTTAGGCACTGGTGCAGGACACTATACACTAACCATAATTTCAATCACAACCATCTTGCTAATCCTCGCAATGAAATCAGTATGGCAAAAAAACACTCCTTTTGCCAATCTGTATATAATGATTTCTGTACCACACACTCCTAACCAAGATGAAGACCCTGGGGAGGAAATACTAAAAATATTTTCTGAAAAATCGGTTAAGGCAGATATGCGACGACTAGAATCATCTACTGAAGAGACAAATCTGTCTCTTCAAATGAATTGCAAAGAAGTTAGTGAATTATTTTCAATCAAAAAGGATCTTAATAAAAAATACCCTATGGCAAGTATCTCATATATAGAACAATCAGGTTTATCTGAGGTTTAAAATGCAGATTACTCCTAAAAAAAATAAACGTCAATTACCCCACAGATTTAAAGTTGTTGGAGCTATTCTTTCAATTATTTTAGTATTGATATCCTTTAGTATAATAGCGTTCTTTGCCGGCAATTATTATACTGAAAATGGTTATATAAAAGTATGGAAGATGTGGTTTGAAAGTTATGATGTAAAGGTTAATTCTTATCTACATCCACCAACTTGGCATACCCTACAAATAGATATGAAGTTCAAAAACTTCTTAAAGATTAAGAAAAAACAACAGCAAGCGCTAAAACGAGGAATACTTGTCTCTGATTCTAAAGATTATGTCCCGGCAGAGATTACGGTAGATGGCAAAAAACAAGTTAAGGTAAAAATGCGACTTAAAGGCGATTGGGCTGATCACTACAACACAGACAAAAAACTATCTTTCAGAATTAAGGTTAAGAAGAATGATGCCATTCTTGGTATGCGAACCTTTTTTATTCAACATCCAAAAACTCGTGGCTATGGCCTCGAATGGATTTTCCAAAAACACCTGCGATATGAAAAGCTATTAGGTCTTCGTTATTCTTTTATTAAAGTTATTTTCAACGGAGAAGATCATGTGGTATATGCTCTTGAAGAACACTTTAGCAAAGAATTAGTTGAAAGTAATAAAAGACGAGAAGGGGTTTTTCTTAGATTTGACGAGACAGACTTATTTATCTGGTGCACTGAAGACAAAGGCACCTTGCTTGATCAAAGTTTACAAGCAATGAGCATTGATACATTCCAGCGAAGTAAGATTTTCAAAAATCCTGCAAAAAAATCTCTATATCTTTCTGCCTGTAAACTTATGCGTGATTTTGTAGATGGCAAAATTAAACCATCAGATGCATTCAAGGTTGATGACATATCAAAATTTCTTGCCATCAACGAAATGTGGGATACCTCACATGGTATAATTTGGCATAACCTAAGATTCTATTATGACCCGACGGTTGCTAAATTTGAATGTATTGGATTTGATGCAGTTCCAAAAGAAAAACCATCTGCATATTTTTCAGTTTTAAATTCTCGATTTTCAAGTTTACTAATGAAAGACAGAAAAATTGCAGATAGCACTATCAAAAAGATACAAGAATACTCTTCTGCGGACTATCTAAAAAAACTGATAAAAGAATTAAACCCACAATGGATTTCATCTCAAAAGAGAATTCATCAAGAA